>JACPUR010000015.1 GCA_016192135.1 Candidatus Tectomicrobia bacterium
AATGTTGGTGACGAAGCGGTGGGGGAGGCCGCGCGCCTCCAGGGCGCCGAGGAGCTCCCGCGCGCCGGGCAGCACCTCCTCCCCGGCGTAGAGCACGCCCTCGAGGTCCATGACCACGGCTTTCAGGTCGCGGAACATGGCGTTCACCCCCCCAAGCCCCCCCTTGCCAAGGGGGGGCTTGGGGGGGTGCAGGCGCGGACATTCCCGAGACGCTCGATCATCCGCCACCCCGCAAGGCTAGACCCCCCGCGCGACTTGAGCCGGGCGATCTCGCCGGGCCCCCTCGCGGAGGACCGTTTCGGCGGGCTCGCCCGCCCGAGGGGCAGGGCGCCCCCCTCCCCGCTCATCCGGCCCGGAGCTTGGCCGCGCGCCGGGCCGCCGACGCCCCGGCCAGCCGGCCGTAGACCGCCCCAAGGGTGAGGCCCGCCCCGCCCGGGTAGTTGAAGTAGTAGACGCCCCCCACCAGCTCGCCCGCCGCGAAGAGGCCCGGGATGACCGCGTTCTCGGTGTTCAGCACCTCGGCCTTGGTGTTCACGCGCACGCCGCCGAAGGTGAAGGTGATCCCGGTCGTGACGCCGTAGGCGACGTAAGGGGGCGCGTCGAGGGGCAGCGCCCAGTTCGACTTCGGGGGGTCGATGCCCACGGTGCACTTGCCGTCCTTGATCGTCGGGTCGTACTCGACGTCCTTCCGGATCGAGGCGTTGTACTCCTTCACCGTCTTGACGAAGCCCCCGACGTCGATCTCCATCCCCTCGGCGAGCTTCTCCAGGGTGCCCGCCTCGACCTTCGTCACCTCGCGGATGCGGTACTCGGCGCGGAGCATGTGGACGACCTTCTGGTCGAACACCTGCCAGGCCGTGCGCCGCGGCTGCTTGAGGACGACGTGCCCGTACTTCGCGTAGGTGTAGTTGCGGAAGTCGGCCCCCTCGTCCAGGAAGCGCCTGCCCTCGACGTTCACCAGGATGCCGAAGGGGTAGGAGTGCTTCTGGTAGGACTCGCCCACGGTCAGGCTCCCGTACGGGGGCGAGTTGAGGTCCCACTGGACGGCGTGGCAGCCGCTCCAGTGGCCGTAGGACTGCGCGCCGATCTCGAGCGCCATGCGGATGCCGTCGCCCGTGTTGTAGGGCGTGCCCCGGACCCGGGCCAGCTCCCAGCCGGGGCCGAGGTAGCGGCAGCGCATCTCGGCGTTCGCCTCGAAGCCGCCCGAGGCCAGCACCACCGAGGGGGCGTGGACCTCGTAGGGCCCCTCCGGGCCCCGCGCCTCGGCGCCCGTGACGGCGCCGCTCTGGTGGTCGGTGAGCAGCCTCGCCGCCTTCGTCTCGAAGCGGATCTCGATGTCTGTCTTCTTCACGGCGTCGAGGAGCGAGTCGATGAGGCCCCGGCCCCCGCCCACGATCTCGAGGACCAGGCCGCCCCAGAAGCGCAGCTTGCCGCCGACCTTGAAGGCCTGCCGCCCGGCGGCGGGGACGAGCCGGAGGCCCTTCGTCCGCATCCACTTCAGGGTCGGGAGGGATTCGCCGATGAGGGTCGAGGCCAGGTCGCCGTCGGTCTCGTACTCGGTCAGGCGGGCCAGGTCGTCGAAAAACTGCTCGCTCGTGTAGGCCGGGATCTCGTACGTGGCCTTCTCCTCGTCGGAGAGATCCGGCACGAGTTCATAGATGTCCTCGACGCCCTTGAAGGCGAAGCGGAAGAGCCCGCCCGAGAACGCCGAGTTCCCGCCCCGCCACGCCTCGGGCGCCTTCTCCAGCACCAGCACCCTGGCGCCCCCGTCGTGGGCCGAGAGCGCCGCGCACAGCGCCGCGTTCCCGCAGCCGACCACCACCACGTCGAACCGCTCGCTTGCCTTGGCCATGCCTCGAGACCCCCTTGCTCCCGTGAAACCGGCCTCCTGTCCGTCCACGAACGGTGATCCGGCCCATCGTAGCACGATTCATTTTCCCGGCCCCGCGGCCCTCCGCCTCCCGGCTCACCGGTCCACTTCCGCCTGCACCTCCTGGAGGAGGTACATGGAGAGGACGATGCTGGCCACCACCCCCATCAGGATGACGGAGTAGAGCTTCTGGTCGAGGAAGCCCTCCTGCAGGCCCACGCTCGCGGCGATGATCCCGAAGGTGAGCTGGTAGTTCAGCAGGACGCCCGCGAAGTGGCCGTTCAGGCTCGTGAGCAGCCGGGTGGCCACCCGGGCGGCCAGGTATTTCAGCCCGTACACCACCGCGAACAGAAGGGCGGCGACCCCCGCCACTTTAAGATCGATGACGCGGAGGTTCATCTGCGCGCCCGCGTGGAGGAAGAAGATCGGCGCCAGCAGGCTGAAGACGATTCCGCGGAGCTTCACCTCGAGCTCCTCGTGGTCCACGGCCAGCTCGCCCAGCACCAGCCCCACCGTGAAGGCGACGATGGCGGGATGGATGCCGGCGTGCCCCGACAGGAACCCGAGGCCCAGGAGGACCATCAGGAGGAAGCGCATCTCGAACTCGACCGCGTTCCCCCGGTAGCGCCGCAGGACCCACCGGCTCAGGCGGGGAAGCCCGATGAGGGTCGGGATGACGAACGCCAGGAAGACGGCCGTCCCCCACCCCACGTTCCCCAGGGTGGCCGCGAGGAGGACCATGCTCAGCACGTCCACCACCGAGGCCGCCCCCATCAAGGTGGCGCCGCTCTGCTGGCCGAGAAGGTTCCGGTCCTTGAGGGACTGGTAGGTCAAGGCCAGCGAAGTCGTGGAGAGCCCCACCCCCATGAGCAGCGAAACCTTGGGGGGCAGGGAGAGCAGATAGTGGCAGACCGCGAAGAGCCCGGCGACGGGGACCAGGAGGGAGGCCATGCCGATGCCCACGCTCGCCTTCCAGGTGGCGCGGATTCGGTTGACGTCCACCTCGAAGCCCGCCATGAACATCAGCGCGAGGATGCCGAAATGCGCCAGGAAGTTGAACCATTCGACGGCGATCAGCCCCTGGACGAAGAAGCCGAGCAGCATCCCCGCGAAGATCTCGGTCACGGCGCCGGAGATGCGGAACTCCAGCGCCAGCACCCCCGCCGCGATGAGGACAACGGCCACCGAGAGCGACGGATCCAGGCTCAATGGGAGCGCCTTCTCGTCGGGACAATGAAGCCGGCCCGGGACGGATGAGCCGGATTGGCAAACGGTCGTTCATCCTAGCATTTTCGCGCCGCCCCCGCCCCCGGGGCTCCGCGTTGGTGGTGTCCTGATTCGGCCGTACTCTTGTCATTCCGAGCGCAGCGAGGAATCTGCTTTTGCTGGAGAAGCAGATTCCTCGGTCGCTCCGCTCCCTCGGAATGACAAGGCAGGCCCGCTGCAAAGTAGGACACCACCTCCGCGTCGGGTGGTGGCCTGTCTGCTGTTGTCATTCCGAACCCGGCATTCCCTCTCCCTCTGGGAGAGGGCCGGGGTGAGGGGATATTGGCGGCGGAGGCCTCTCACGCAAACTGGTTCAGTATCCCGCGTTGACCCGCCCCCGGCCGGGGGGGAGAATCCCCCCGCGTCTTTCCCCAGCGAGGAGGCATCCCATGCCGCATCCCCTGTTCGACCTCTCCGGCCGCAAGGCGCTCGTCACCGGCGCGGGGCGGGGCATCGGGCGCACCCTGGCGGTGGGCCTCGCCCAGGCCGGGGCGGACGTGGCCCTGGCCGACATCGACCTCTCCCAGGCCGGGGAGGCCAAGGCCCAGATCGAGGCCCTCGGCCGCCGCTGCGCCCTCATCCGGGCGGACGTGACCGACATGGCCTCGGCCGAGCGCATGGTGGCCGAGGCGGCGGACGCCCTGGGCGGGCTGACCATCCTGGTGAACAACGCGGGCACGAACGTGCGCAAGACGCTGGACGAGGTGACCGAGGCCGACTGGGACAAGGTCCTCGACCTCAACCTCAAGAGCTACTTCTTCATCACCCGGCGGGCGGGGCAGGAGATGCGGAAGGCGGGGGGCGGAAAGGTGATCAACCTCGCCTCGCTCATGGGCTGGAGCGTCTTCCGCAGCCCGCGCGGCCAGACCTACGGGCCCTACGCCTCGAGCAAGGGGGGGGTCATCTCCCTCACCCGCTCCTTCGCGGTCGAGTGGGGGAAGGCCAACATCCAGGTGAACGCCATCTGCCCCACCTTCATCGAGACCCCCCTGACCCAGGTGCTGAAGGAGGACAAGGCCGTCTACGACGCCATCTGCCTGCGCACCCCGATGGGCCGCTTCGGCCGGATGGAGGAGCTGGTGGGGCCGTGCATCTTCCTGGCCTCGGCCGCGAGCGACCTGGTGACGGGGATTTCTCTGCTCGTGGACGGGGGCTGGCACGCGGGGTAGGCCCCGCCGCTCACCTCCCCGGCCGCGCCTCGGGGTTGGGGTTCCCGACGGTGCCGGGCAGGCAGCTCAGCTGGACGTAGCCCCCGGCCGGGCTGAGAAAGGTGTAGGGGAGGGTGGTGGGGCTGTAGCCGCGCTCCTGGGCGTAGCGGCCGCGCGACTCGCGGCACTCCTGCAGGGACTCGAAGCCGTCCACCACGCTCCAGCGGAGCTCGATCCCCGCCCCCGAGCTCTCCCACAGCACCCACGCGAAGGCGACGGCGGCGGCCGCGCGGACCCTTCTCCTGCCGGACATGGCTCCCTCCTCCTCCCGCCCCCCCGCTCGCGGCGGCATGCCCATGCAGGATCATCCCCCCGGGATTAAAATGGAATGAGGTGCTGCCCTGAGCCGGACCGCGGGTGAATCCATGAAGCGCGCGCTTCTCCTGATGACGACGGCCACCTACCGGGCCAAGGCCTTCCTGGAGGCGGCCCGGGCGGCCGGGGTGCGGGTGGCGGTCGGCACCGACCGCCCCGACGTGCTGGGGGACCTCAACCCGGGGGGCTCGCTCACCCTGGACTTCCTGAAGCCGGAGCGGGAGGCGGGGGCCATCGCGGCCTTCGCGGAGCGCTACCCCCTCGACGCCATCGTGCCCGTCGACGAGGACACCACCATCCTGGGCGCCCTGGCGGCGGAGCGGCTCGGGCTCCCCTATCACCCGCCCGGGGCCGCCCGCGCCGCCCGGAGCAAGTACCAGCTCCGCCAGGTGCTCTCGGAGGAGGGCATCCCGGCGCCGGGCTTCCGCCTCCTGGCCGCCGAGGAGGACCCGGCCAGGCTCGCCCGGACGGTCCGCTACCCCTGCGTCTTGAAGCCCACCTTCCTCTCGGCGAGCCGGGGGGTGATCCGCGCCAATGACGAAAGAGAGTTCGAGGCGGCCTTCCGGCGGGTCGCGGCCATCCTGCGGGAGCCGGGCACGGCCGGGCGCGGGGGGGCGGAGGCGGGGATGATCCTGGCCGAGGACTACATCCCCGGGATCGAGGTGGCGCTCGAGGGCCTGATGATCCGGGGCGAGCTCCACGCCCTCGCCCTCTTCGACAAGCCCGACCCGATGGAGGGGCCCTTCTTCGAGGAGACGATCTACGTCACGCCCTCGCGCCTGCCGCGCGCCAAGCAGGAGGAGATCGCCCGCCAGGCCGGGCGGGCCGCGCGGGCGCTGGGCCTCCGCGAGGGGCCGGTGCACGCCGAGTTCCGGCTGAACGAGGGCGGCGTCTGGCCGCTCGACATCGCCGGGCGCTCCATCGGGGGGAGGTGCTCGGAGGCCCTGAGCTTCGGGGACGGGCTCCCGCTCGAGACGCTCATCCTCTGCCAGGCGCTGGGCGTGGCGCCGCCCTCCCTGGAGCGGGAGGGGGAGGCCTCGGGCGTCATGATGATCCCCATCCCGGCGGCGGGGGTGCTGCGGGGGGTGGAGGGGAAGGAGGAGGCCCTGGCGGTGCCGGGGGTGCGGGGGGTGGAGATCGCCATCCACGCGGGCGGGCGGGTGGTGCCCCTCCCCGAGGGGGAGAAGTACCTGGGCTTCATCTTCGCCAAGGGGAAGACGCCCGAGGAGGCCGAGGCGGCCCTGCGCCGGGCCCACGCCCGGCTGAAATTCCGGATCGACCCAGAGGATAAGGAACCCGAGGCAGAAACGTAGGGGCGTTCGATGGAACGCCCCTCCTCATGTATGCCCCGGCGAGGAGCATCCAGGAACAATCACGAGGACTCCGGGAATGCCCGCCCGCATGTAGGGGCGGTTCGCGAACCGCCCCTACACCGCAAATGACGCCGCGGCCTCGCCCCCGGACCACATCCGAAGCCGCCCCAAAATGTAGGGGCGTCCCATGGAACGCCCCTACGGAGATTCGGTGCCGCGACCGCGCTATTTCTTGCTGGGCGCGTAGTAGGGATTGGCGCCCGAGGCGTGGTCGGTGGTGTCCACCACCTCGATGTCGGGGTCGAGCTGCTGGAGCCGGGCCTGGACGCCCGACTTGAGCGTCACGTCCGCCATGCCGCAGCCCGCGCAGCCCCCGCCCATCTGGACGAAGACCTTCTTGTCCTCCACGTCGAGCACGGTGATGTGGCCGCCGTGCATGGCCACCGCGGGGTTGATCTCGGTGTCGATGATCTCCTGGATCTGGGTGGCGAGGAGGTTGTCCCCCTCCTTGCGCTCCCGGGTGACCTTGAAGCCGCTGGAAGGGCCTTCCTCGATGTAATCGATGAGGGCGGCCTCGGCCCGGGCCAGGTGCTCGGGGGTGGAATAGACGCCCACGAGCGGGGAGTCGATCCTGGCGAAGTTGGCCGCGTCCTCTTCCTTCACGAGATCGAGCTTGTAGCCCCCCTCGAAGGTGACGAGGATCCCCGCGAAGCCGCTCCCGTGGGCTTCCATGATCTCCTTGACCTTGCTCGCGGCCTTTTCCGTGATTTTCATCGCATGACTCCTTGCGCCGGCGCCCGGCGGGAAACTCGGACCGAATTGCTCATCTACCATACCACGCCGGGCCCGCCGGCAAAAGGGCCTGGGGCAGGGGCCTCTTTACCGCCCGCGCCCCCGCCCGGCGCCCCGGGCGCCCCCGGCCTCCCGGCCGAAGGCGTTCCCCTGGCCGGGACCCGCGGGAGTGCCCTCCCCCGTCACGATGCCGGCGCCCTCGCCCGGGCGCCCGGAGCCGCCGACGATGCCCTCGTTCTTCTTCCCGTGCTCCCGGCCGGCGCCCGGCGCGCCGCCCTGGCCGCCCGCGTTGACGACCCCCTTCCCCTCCACGGAGGGGGGGGCGGCCCCGGCCGGGGCCGTCGCCATCCCGTGGTTGGCGGCCTTCATGCCGCTGACCACGGATCCGAGATTGGCCCCCGTGGCGCGCGCGATCTGCCCCCATCCCATCCCCTGGCTCCGCATGGCGAGCACGCCCTGCATCTGGGTCGTGGCGCCCTGGCTGTTCGTGACGCTCCCGCCGGTCAAGGCCGCCTGAAGCTGGGACGGGGTGGGCTGGGTGACGCCCGCCTGGGCGAGCTGGTTCTTGGCGAGGGCGAGCGAGATGAACACGTTCCCGTAGCCCATCTTGCCCGTGGTGGGGGCGATCGTGACCGCCTTCGCCGCGGGCGGCTGGCCCGGCACCGTCTCGGTCAGGGTGACGGGCGTCCCATTGCGCAGGGAGGCCACGACGGCGCCCGAGTCCTTGCCCAGGAAGGGCTCGAAGTCCCCCGAGAGCTTCTGGAAGACGCGGCCCTCCCCCTTGGACGCCGCGAGGGAGTCCATGCGTGAAGCCTCCCCGCCCAGGGCCGGATTCTCCTGCCCCCGCGCCTGCGGAGCCCCGAGGAGCGAAGCCGCGAGCATCAGGCACAGCGCACCGGAAACCGTTTTCCCTTTCATGAGTTGTTCCTCTTTGCGGCGGCGTTCGAAATCAGCTTCTCCGTCTGGATGATGATTTCAGTCGCGGTCGCCCGGTCCTTGAAGAAGAACCCGCCCTCGGTCACCACGACCCGGATGCGCGTCGTGGAAGAGGTCACGCGCTCCAGCTGGATGTCGATCTCCCGATCGCTCCCCGAGGCGACGATCTGCCGCCCGCTGTCGATGGGCTTCTGCTCCTTGACCTCGAAACCCATCTGCGCGAGCGTCGAGAGGGCCGCCCGCTCCACCCGCGGCAGAGGGACGGCGAAGGTCCGGTAGGCGATGCCGTTCATGCTGTAGGAAACCGCCGTCCCCGTGGTCACGCCGGCGCCGACCCCCAGGAGGGTGAGGCCCACGCCCCCGTCGCACCCCCCCAGCACGGAAAGGCCGAGCACCCCCGCGAGCCCCACGAGCATCCCCTTGGTGCGCATGACCCCCCACCTTTCCCGGATGGATTGCCCAACGCGGATTGGAGGACAACCCGTCCATTGAAAGAAGGCGGCGGCTTCGGGCTTGCCTGAATCGGCGGCGTTAGATGAGCTTGGCGGGCCGTCCCCCGGCGCTCCGCGAACGCAAGGGAGCCGGCTGTCATAATGATCTCATGTTTCCGGCCGAACCGGCAGTAACAGATTTCACTTGCCTTTCCATTGCCTAAGAAAAATCTCAACGTGCGACGCACGGAGGTCCCAAACTTTCGTGAGTAATTTCACACTTGGGGGGCCTTTAGGGGGATTTCCCTATTTCGTCAGGGAATCGCCTTCCATATAGTAACCTTAGGTGTCACAAACGTTTCAGAGCAAGGCATCCAGCCTCCGCCCGGAGCGCGATTGCCATGCTGAACACGCAGCTTCGCCGCGAGCATCCCGCCTTCGCCCAGCCGCCAGGGGAGCCCCGCATGACATCGACGCCGACCCAGGCCGGGGCGGGCGCCTCCCTGACCCGGGAGGGGAATCTCTCGGCGGAGGATCTCCTCTGGAAGCTCAAGAAGGGCTATCCCTTCTTCGCCGATCTCTCGCACGACGAGATCGTCCATCTGCTGCGCTACTGCGAGCGGCGCCTGTGCCCGGCCGGCAGCGTGATCTTCCGCCGGGGCAGCCCCGGCGAGGACTTCTTCCTCATCCTGTCGGGAGAGGTGACCATCCAGGCCGGGGACTACGAGTACGCGCGCCTCGGGGTGGGGGAGTGCTTCGGCGAGATGGGCGTGGTGGAGGAAGCTCCGCGCAGCGCCACCGCCCGGGCCGCCACCCGCACGCTCGTGCTGCGCATCGACCCGCGCGTCCTCGCGGGGCAGGAGCCCATCCTCAGCTACAAGCTCCTGGCCAAGGTGGCGCGGCTTCTCTCGGCGCGGCTGCGCCGCGCCAACGAGAAGATCTGGCGGACCCTGCCGTAGGGGATCTCTCTCCAGATTCTTCACGGCCAAGGTTGTCATTCCGAGCGCCAGCGAGGAATCTGCTTCTGCACCTGAAAAGCAGATTCCTCAGTCGCTGCGCTCCTTCGGAATGACAGAGCGATTCTCCTCTCTCCCTACCCCTCCAGCCTCTCCCCGGCCCAGGCCGCGAACTCGGCCGGGGTCATGGCCCGCACCCCGCGCGCGGCGAGCCGCTCCCGGCGGCCCTTCTGGATGAAGTGGCGGGTGTCCAGGGTGAGGAAGACGTCGTTCCCGAGGGAGCGGTGCAGCGCCAGGATGCGCGCGTCCCGCCGCTGGCCGGGCGTCAGCTCCCCGGGGCGGGTGTGCGGGAAGAGGACGGCCGCCATCTCTTCCTCCAGCCCGGCCGGCGCCCCGGCCGCCTCGCCCCCGCCGTGCAGCGACCGGGCCTTCCCCGCGTACATCGCCCGGCCCTTGCCGCCCAGGTGGGCCTCCGCCTCCGCCGTCACCTCGGGCGGCACGTAGAGCACGACCTTCCCCTCCTCGGCCCAGCGCTCGACCCGGTTCATCGCGGGGATGGAGCCCCGCGCGTTCAGGGCGCTCGTGTCGAGGGTCAGGCGGGGCGGGCGGCCCTCGGGCCAATCCCCGGGAGGTGCGCCCCGCCCGAACACGCTCGCCTCGTTGTGGGAGGGCGCGGCGCCCCCGGCTCTCTCCCCGCGCGCGCCGGAGGCTCCGGAAGTCATGGCGCGGCCCCTCAGGGCTCGACGACCACCTTGAGGGCGCCGCCCGAGCGGTCCTGGAAGGTGGCAAGGGCCGTCTGGAAATCGCTCAGCGGGAAGCGGTGGGTCACGAGCTCCCGGAGCCGGAGCGCCCCCGCCTGGACGAGGGCCAGCACCTCGGGCAGGCAGTTGGGGGCGGCGCGCGAGCCCACCACCTCGATCTCGTCCAGCACGAAGCGCTTGAGGGGGAGGGGGACGTCCTCGGCCGGGAGGCCTCCGATGACCACCCGCCCGCCCTTCTTCACCATCTCGACCGCCTGGCGGACGGCCCGGGCCGTGCCCGCGCACTCGAGCACCACGTCGGGCCCCACGCCCCCCGTCGCCTCCTTCACATAGGCCAGGGGATCCGCCTTCTCGTAATCCACCGTCTCGAAGCCCAGCTCCCGGGCCTTCGCCAGCCTGTGCCCGCGCCCCACCACGATCACCCGCCCCGCCCCCAGCGCCCGGGCGCACTGGCAGGCGATGGAGCCCACCGCCCCCGGGCCGATGACCACGGCGGTGTCCCCGGCCCCGACGCCCCCACGCTTGGCGATGTGGAGGGCGATGCCCGCCGTGTCCATCAGGGAGGCCTCGCCCAGGTCGAAGTCCGGCGGGAGCTTCACCAGGGAGCGGGCGTGGGCGCGGATGTACTGGGCGTAGGCCCCGTGCACGGTGAAGCCGTACTGGCGGTGGCCGGCCGCCGTGTTCCCGTAGTTCAGGCAGAGGTTGTAGCGCCCCCGCATGCAGTTGCGGCAGTGGCCGCAGCCCACGGCGGAGCTCCCGGCCACCTTGTCCCCGGGGGAGAAGCCCGCGCCGGGGCCAACTTCCTCCACCACCCCGGCCCACTCGTGGCCGATGATGAAGGGCCACCGGGGGGGCCACATCGGGAAGAACTTGCCCGAGATGATCCCGATGTCGGTGCCGCAGATGGCCACCGCCCCCACCCGGCAGAGGGCCTCCTGGGGGCCCGCCTCCGGCACGGGCACCCCCGCCTCGAAGGAATAGCGGTTCGGCTCGTGGAGGACGACGGCCTGCATGGTGCGGGGGGTGGTCATCTCATCCCCATCTCCGCCATCACTCTCGCGATTTCCGCCAAGGTCCGGGCGCGGAAGCCGTCCTCCTTGATCCTCCGGGCGTTGGCGAGGGCCTCGCCCAAGACGGCCTCCGCTGTCTTCCGGTCCCCGGCCTCCGCCCGGGCTTCCGCGACTGCGATCAAGGCATCTCCGCGCATCCAGTCAGTCTCAATCTCCCGGGCAGTTTTGAGGGCTTCACTCATTCTTCCGTCTCTCGCCTGGACCCCTGCGATGGCGGCCATATGACGCACAGGCCGCGCCCAAGCGCGCGAGAAGTCTTCCTTAATCTCCTGGACGGCCTTGATGGCTTGGGCCAAAGCGGCCTCCGCCCCCTCCCGGTCGCCGGCTTTCGCGAGGCCTTCCGCGATACTGCCGAGGATCATGGCGCGCAGGCTATCACGCTTGGCCCCCCGAGCGGTTTCATAGGCCTCGCGCAAAACGGCTTCCGCGCCCGTTCGATCCCCCGCTTTTGATCGAGCAACCGAAATTCGAGCCAGGACACGGGCGCGGGTGGTTTCGGTTTTAATTTCCCGAGCGCTCGCAAGGGCCTTGCTCAAAACGCCCTCCGCCGCCTTGCGATCCCCGCTCTTTGCCTGGATTTCAGCGATTGCAGCCAGGGTCACGGGTTGATAGGAGGAACCCTTGATTTCCCGAACGGTCTCGAGAGCTTCGCTCATTCTCCCGGCCAAAGCCTGGGCTTCCGCGATTCGGCTCAGGGCCATATATCGGTGACCCTCACTCGTGATGCCCCGCGCGGTGCCGAGAGCCTCGCTCATTCTGCCGGCTTTCGCCTGGGCTCCGGCGACGGAGAACAAGACATAGGCGCGCCAGCCCTCATCCTTGATTCTCCGGAGGGTCTCAAGGGCCTCGCCCATTTTTCCCACCCTTGCCTGGGTCCCCCCAATATTGCCCAGGGCATGGTCGCGCGAATTATCCTCCTTGATTCCCCCGGCAATCTGGAGGGCTTCCCCCAGCAGGACCTCTGCGGTGGGAAGAGGGGCCGCCTGGGCCGGGGGCGCATGCCATAGCCATCCGGCCGCGAAGACCAAACCCCACATCAACGGTGAAATCGCCAAGACGTTCCGCCGCCGGAATCCGCGCATCTCCCTCCCCTCCTTGGGGCCGGAGGACGGCGCCCCCTACGCCGTTCTCGCCTTGATATCCGCCTCGGTCACCTCGCCCGTGTAGACGTAGCCCGTGGCCTCGACGCTCCCCGCGCCGATGTAGATGCCGATGGCCTCGATGGGCTCGGTCCGGCTCAGGTTGTGCATGAAGTGCTCGACGCCCTTGGGGATGTAGTGGAAGTGGCCGCCCCGCACCTCGGCGCGGTCCGGCCCCGCGCCGGCCAGGCCGTGGCCGCGGATGACGTAGTAGATCTCCTCGCAGTTGTCGTGGCGGTGCTTCTTGTGGACGGCGCCCGGCATGAACTTGGCCCAGAAGAGGGTGGTGGGGCTGCCGTTGTGGCTCCCGATGGGGAGGCGGAAGTCGGTGATGGACCAGCCGTCCTTCGCGTTCATCTGGGCGGGCTTCACGTCGTCGTGGTGGACGAGGATGCCCTGGCTGAACTTCGCCTTGCGGGGCATCTTGAGGTCGGCCTCGGTCACGCCGCCCCGGAACTGGTAGCCCGTGTCCTCGACGCTCTTCGCCCCGTCGTAGAAGCCGATGACGAGGGCCTCCTTGTCCTTGGTCTCGTTGTAGAAGAAGTGCTCCGAGCCCTTGGGCATCAGGCGGCAGTGGCCCGCCCGCACCTCGCAGCGCTCGCTCCCCTGCCCCACCACCCCGTGGCCCGAGAGGTAGACGGCGATCTCGTTGCAGCGGGTGTGGAGGTGCTTGGCGTGGGTGGAGCCGGGCCGGAAGATGGAGTGGAAGACGGTGGTGGAGCTGCCGTTCTTCCCCGAAATCGGCAGGCGGAACTCGGAGATGGCCCAGCCCTCCTTCTCCTCCATCTTCTCGGGCCGGACGTCGTCGACGTGAATCAAGGGGTACTTCAGGGCCATGGGGGATACCTCGGATGAAAAGGGGAACCTCCCTCTCCCTATGGGAGAGGGCCGGGGTGAGAGACACGCGGCCGGCCTTCCCCTCACCCTACCCTCTCCCAAGGGGAGAGGGGAAAACATCTAGGCCGTTCTTTGCTTCAAATCCTCCTCCGTCACCGGGGCGATGTACTCGAAGCCGCTCTCGTCGAGGCCCCCCACCCCGATGTAGAAGCCCGGCGCGATGAGGACCCCGGTCTTGCTCAGGTTGGCGAGCCAGTGCTCCTCGCCCGGCCGGATGTAGTGGAAGTGGCCCGCGTGGAGCTCCACCCGGTGCCGGCCCACCCCCGCCAGACCATGACCCTGGAGGATGTAGCAGACCTCCTCGCAGTTGTGGTGCTTGTGCTTCATGTGGACGGTCTTGGGCCCGAAGTAGCCCTGCATCCAGGTGGTGGTGGCGCCGTGCTCCCGGCTGATGGGCTGGTTGAAGTAGTCCTGGGTCCAGCCCTGCTCGCGCGAGGTCTTGTAGACGGGCACGAGATCGTCGTGGATGAGGTGGTACTTGCGGTCCCCGGGGGCGGTGCGCGGGGCCTTCAGGTCCTCCCCGGTCACGTCCCCGGTGTAGACGTAGCCCGTGGCCTCGAGGCTCGGCGCCCGGTCGTAGATGCCGTAGACCTCGATGGGCTCGGTCCGGCTGAGGTTCACCAGCCAGTGCTCCACCCCCCGGGGGATGTAGTGGTAGTGGCCCGGGAAGACCTCCACCCGGTCCGGCCCCGCACCCGCGAGCCCGTGGCCCCGGAGGACGCAGTACATCTCGTCGCAGTTCTCGTGGCGGTGCTTCTTGTGGACGGCGCCGGGCATGAAGAGGCCGCGGAAGAGGGTGGAGGAGCACCCGATGCGGCCGTCCATGATGACGCGGAAGTCCGAGATCTCCCAGCCCTGCCGGGGGTCCATCCGCAGGGGCTCTACGTCGTCCACGTGCACGAAGGGAAAATCGGGGCGCATGGGGCTCCTCGGCCGCGAGAGGGAAGAGGGAATTCCGCTTTCCCGGGGGATCATGCGATCAGCTGGGCCGGCGGGCAAGCGCGCCGCGGGCTACCGCGCTTGCTCAACCGGCCATTCCGCCGCCTCCGGCGTCCCGGCGCCGAACACCACCCCCGCGCATTCGAGGGCCCCCTCCGCGCCGGGGTTCGAGAGCCCGAACTCCGTCCCGCGCGGGACGTACTGGTAGTGCCCCGCCCGGGCCTGGGCCTTCTCCCCCGCGGCGTGCACCTCCCCGGCGCCCCGGGTGAGGGTGCAGATGAGCTCGCCCCCCAGGCGGAGGCCCTCCGGCAGGGCCGCCCCCGGCGGGAGCGCCAGGTGGAACAGGAGGCTCCGCGCCCCGCACCAGCTCCCCAGCAGGGGGCGGAGGAGGCCGCCTCCCCGGATCGGCAGGGGCGCCACCTCGTCCAGGTGGACGGTGGGGTAGACCCGCGCCCCCTCCTCGGGGGGCATGGAGCGGAAGTCCTCCTCCGACGCGGCCCCGAGCGTGACCGTGCCCGTCTCCCCCATCGAGGGGGCGCCGTCGAAGAAGGCGGTCAGCACCACGGGCTCGTCCGGGCTCGCGTTCCGGAGCCAGTGGACCCCGCCCCGGGGGATGCGGCGGGCGTGGCCGCCCCGCACCTCGCGGCCGTCCGGGCCGAAGCGCCCCCGGCCGCTCACGAAGAAGACGAGCTCGTCGCAGTTCTCGTGGCGGTGCATGGGGCGGGTGAGGCCGGGGAAGTAGCGCGCGAAGAAGCAGGCGTGGGGCGAGCCCTGGCGGCCGCTGATGGGCACGCGCACGCCGGAGGGCGCCGGAACGCCCCGGGACTCGAAGGGGAGGTCGTCCACGTGGACCAGCGCGGGCCGCTGCGCCATCGAATTCTCCAGAATTCCTTCGGGCGGGCGCGGGGGGCCCGGCCCTACTTCCCCACCTCGATCACGGCGCGGAGCGTGCCGCCGTCCCCGCCCTTCTCGATGAACTCGAAGCCCCGCTGGATGTCCCGGAGGGGGAAGCGGTGGGTGACGAGGGGTTCCAGGTCGATGCGGCCCGAGGCCACGAGGCGGACGGCGCGCTCGAAGTCCTCGGCCAGGCCGGCGCGCGAGCCGATGACGGTGATGTCCTTGAAGTAGTAGTCCTGGCCCGGGATGCCGTCCACGGCCTTGGGCCCGATGCCGAACTGGAGGATGACGCCTCCCGGCCGCACCATGCCGTAGGCCTGGCGCATGGTCTCGGCGGCCCCGGCGGTCTCGATGACCACCTCGGCGCCCAGGCCGTCGGTCAGGTCCTTCACCGCCTGGACGGGGTCTCCCGCCCCGGCCCGCACGAGGTGGTCCGCCCCCAGCTTCTTCGCCATGTCGAGCTTCCACTGGCTGCGGGTGACGGCGATGATGGAGCCCGCCCCCGCGGCCCGGGCGAGCTGGATGTGGAGGAGGCCCGTGCTCCCGGCGCCCAGGACGGCCACCCGCCCGCCCGGGATGTAGGGGGCCTTCCGCTGGCTGTAGACCACGGTGTAGAGCCCGACGAAGTTGGTGGCCGCCGCGAAGCTCACCTTGTCGGGGAAGGGGAAGGCGTCGGTCTCCTTGACCGAGACGTACTCGGCGAAGGTGCCGGCCACCTCGCGCCCCCGGAGCCCGCCCCGGAGGCAGAGGTTGGTGAAGCCCCGCACGCAGTAGTGGCAGCTCCCGCAGGTGGTGACGGGGTTGATCACCACCCGGTCGCCCCGCTTCAGGCGGGTGACGGCCTTCCCCAGCTCCTCGACCGTGCCGGTGCACTCGTGGCCGGGGATGAGGGGGAGCCGGGCCGCCATCTTGCCCTGCCAGATGGAGATGTCGGTGCCGCAGATGGCCGTGGTGGCCACCCGCACGAGGACGTGATCGGGGGGGAGGCCGGGGTCCTCCTTGGGGACCACCGTCATCTTCTTCGGCGACTCGAGCCAGGCGGCCTGCATGCGTGCGCTCCGCGGGGATGAGAGGGAAAAAGCCGGGAGGCGCCCAGGCGCCTCCCCGGCAGGCCGATAATAACCTCGAATGGTCCGAAACCCAAGGCGGGGAGGCCGGTTTCGGAGCCGGCCGCTCCGCCCCGGAAACGGCTACAAATACGGCATCGAGCGGATGTGCTGCGCCTCGTTGGTGCCGGCCGAGTGCAGGAAGCTCGTCACGTCGCGCAGGTACTTCTCCATCGGGGACTCGGTCATGTAGCCCATCCCGCCCCACACCTCCATGCAGCGCTTGGCGATGCGGAAGCAGGCCTCCGAGGCGTGGACCTTGGCCATGTAGCCCAGCTTGGGGTCGTAACCCTCGTCCCTCATGGCCTCCCAGGCGGCGTAGTGGAGGGTCTGCCGCGCGGAGACGTAGTCGATGTAGCAGTCGGCCAGGGCGAAGCCGATCGCCTGGTGCTGGATGATGGGCTTGCCGCACTGGACGCGGTTCTTGGCGTACTCGACGGCGTCCTCGTAGGCCGCCCGGGCGGGGCCCAGGGCGGTCGCCGCGGACTCGATGACCGAGCCCCGGGCGAAGGAGCCGGCGCGGGCCTTGGCCCCGCCGCCCACTTCGGTGACGCGGTCCCCGTCCGGGACGCGGCAGTTCTCGAAGATCAATTCCGCGTTCTGGGAGAGCCGCTGGCCCATCTTGTCGTGGACCTGGCCGATGCTGAACCCCGGCGTGCCGGGGGTGACCATGAAGTAGGTCATGCCCTTCTGGGCGGAGACCTTGGCGTCCGTCCGCGTCACGAGCACGTAGAGCTTGGCGACGCCTCCGTTGCTGATGAAGTGCTTCATCCCGTTGAGCACCCAGCCGCCGCCGTCCCGGGCCGCCCGCAGCCGGACCCCGTGCTCCGCCTCGGCGGAGGGGATGAAGTTCTCCGAGCCCGTGCCGGGCTCGGTCATGCCCACCGCCATGTGGAAGCGGTGGTCCTCGAGGAAGGCGGGGAGGAAGCGGGCGCGCTGCTCCTCGTTCCACACCCGGTCCAGGAAATGGCTGATCTTCCACGTCTGGTCGAAGGTGACCGCCACGCCCAGGTCGCCCCAGGCGATCTCCTCGCCCACGATGCACAGGTCCAGGATGCTGGCCCCGGCGCCCCCGCTCTTCTCGGGGAGGGCGAGGGTTCGCAGCCCGAGCTTGCTGCCCTTCTCCAGGATGTCCCAGGGGAAGCGCTTGTGGGGGTCCTGGATCCGCTCCCGCTCCCTGGCGACGGGGCGGATCTCCCTCTCGGCGAACTCGTGCGCGAGCTGCCGGAGCGAAAGCTGCGTTTCCGTCAGGCTGAAATCCATCGTCTCTCCTCTTCCGGCCGGTCCGGCCCCGGGGGGCGGCCGCCTACTGGTACATCTCCGCCGGGAGGTCGTACAGGAGCCGCGCCGCCCGGAGCAGCAGCACGTCGTTCACCCCGTCCGAGTGCAGGAAGCTCGCCGCGTCCCGGAAGTACTTCTCCATCGGGGCGTCCTTCATGTAGCCGTAGGCGCCGAAGATCTCCAGCGCCTCCTTGGCCACGTCGAAGGCCATCTCGGCGGCGAAGACCTTGGCCATGGGGGGCATGGAGAAATCGGTCTCCTCCTCGGGGTCGTCGATGTTCAGGGCGGCCCGGTAGAGGTAGGCCCGGGCGGCGTCCAGGCGCATCTTCATCGAGGCGAGCTTGTGGTGGGTGAGCTGGTGGTGGATCATGAGCTTCCCGCCGATGAAGCGCTGCTTGGCGTGCTCGACGGCCGCCTCGTAGGCCGCCCGCGCGGTGCCGAGCACCGTCGCGCCCGCCTGGATGTTGCTCCCCTCCTCGGCCAGGAACTTGAGGACGCCGGGCATCCCGTCGCCGCGCTTCCCCACCAGGTTGCTCGCCGGGATGGTGCAGTCGTCGAAGTTCACCGTGCTGTTCCACACCAGCCGCTGGCCCATCTTGTTCTCCGTCTTGCCGATGGAGAAGCCGGGGGAGCTGCTCGGCACGAGGAAGACGCTGAAGCGGTGGTAGAAGTCGGCCTCGGGGTCCGTCATGGCGAACACAAGGTAGAGCTTGGAGAGGCCGGCGTTCGAGATGAACACCTTCGAGCCGTTGAGCAGCCAGTTGCCGTTCTCGAAGCGCGCGCGGGTCTGGATGGTCTCCTTGCGCTCCATGGGGAGCATGTAGTTCGACCCGCCCGAGGGCTCGGTGATGCAGATGGAGAGGACGCACTCGGGGTCGTCGCGGAACATGGGGATGAACCGCTTCTTCTGCTCCTCGTTGCAGAGCTTCACGATGGCGCCCGAGATCTTCCAGATCTGGTCGAGGCAGACGGCGAAGCCGAGGTCCCCCGTCGCCATCTCCTCGCCCATCACGCACCGGGTGATGATGTCGGCCTCGACGCCGCCGTCCTCCTCGCCCAGCGCCAGGGTGCGCAGGCCAAGCTTGTCGGCCTTGCGGAGGAGCTCCCAGGAGAAGCCCTTCTTCGGGTCGGGCTCGCGGTCGAGCTCCGCCCGGACCGGGACGATCTCCTCCTTCACGAACTTGCGGACGGTGTCGCGGAGCATGATCTGCTGCTCGGTGAGCCGGAAGTGCTGGACCAGACCGTTGTGTGTGCTCATGAGTGCGGCCTTTCATCCGATGGGCGCTCGCCCGATGGACCCACGCGCGGAGGGCTTCCCCCCCCGCGCCTCATTTCATCGATTTCCGGCCATGCATCCCCCGGGCCGGGGGGCGGTTCCATCCGCCTTTCCGCCCGCTCCGCCGCGGATCGAGGCCGCGATGACATCCTTCCGGCGCCGCATGAGGCGGCCGAGCGCCTCGCGCACCCGCCCCGCCTCCCCTCCCTCCGCGGCCTCCAGGAGGAGGGCGTTCTCCGCGAGAAAGGAATCCATCTCGCCCTTGTAGTCCCGCAGCGCCAGCCGCAGGCGCATGAGCCGGGGGTTCAGCGCGTCGTAGGCCGCGAGGAGGATGGTGTTGCCCGACGCCTCGGCCAGGAGGCGGTGGAAGGCCATGTCCCGGTCCGAGAACGCCCAGACGTCCCGGGCCCGGCGGGCGGCGCGCATCTCCTCCATCAGCTTTCTCATGCGGGGGACGAGCCACTCCCGGCGCTCCACCGCCCGCTCCACGGCGTGGGAGGCGAGCAGCAGCCGCACCTCGTAGAGCTCCTCCGCCTCCGAGGCGGCGATCCCGGCCACGAACGCCCCCCGCCGGGGCAGGATCTCCACCAGGCCCTCGGCCTGGAGGATGCGGTAGGCCTCCCGGAGGGGCGTCTTGCTCACCCCGAAGGCGGCGGCGAGGCGGTCCTCGACCAGCCGGACGCCCGCGGTCAGCTCCCCCTGGGCGATGCCCTGCCGCAGGGCCCTGGCCACCTGCTCGGCCAGGCCGTGGGAGGCGCCCAGGCGCGCGACGGCGCTCGCCGGGGCGGCGGAGGCCGGGGCGGACCCTCTGTGTTCATCCGTCCTGGCCGGCCGGGGCGGTTTCATGCGGAGGCTTCCTTGAGATGAATTGCCTGTCTCTTGCCGCGATATAGTCGACTAAATTTTGCGCCCCTGTCAACCCCGGGGGGGCAAATTGCCCCTTCGAATTCAAGAATTTGCGGATGCTGTCTTAAAATACCTGATTTTCTTATATCTAGCCGAAAAGAAAGATTCGTGAGCGCCGTGGGATCCGAGATAGCAAGCGCGCCAAAAAGCGGGAGCGCCCCAGGGGGCGCTCCCGCGAATACCTTGCCCGTCTTTCTGTAGGGGCGGGTCCCAGACCCGCCCCTAGAGACGAAATCCGCTACTTCTTCACCCCCGCCAGCTCCTTGAACTCGTCGAGCGAGAGGAGGCGCTTCTCCTTGAGGGACTTCTCCTTCACGTCCATCAGGAGGGCCATCTTCTCCTCCTCGGTCGCCTTGATGCCCAGCCTGTCGAGGAACCAGTTGACGGAGTCGATGCCGCTCCCCTTGCCGATGACCGGGTTGGGCTCCCTCTGGCCCACGAGGCCCGCGCGGAAGGGCACGAGCTCCGTGGGGAACTGCTTCTCGCAGTTGCGGAGCCAGCTCACGATGATGCCGCTCTCGATGTCGTAGAGGTTCTCCCCCACCACGCAGCGGTTGGGCGCCATCTGGATCTTCGCGAGCTTCTGGACGAGCCGGGAGACCTCGGTGAACTTCTGCGTCTTGAGGCCCATGTCCACGCCGTACATGGTCTTCATGGCGAGGACGCGCTCCTCGTAGGCGCAGTTGCCGGCCCGCTCGCCGATGCCGCTCACCGAGGTGTGGGCCACCTGGCAGCCCGCCGCCATGGCCATGAGGGTGTTGGCCACGCCCATGCCGTAGTCGTCGTGGAAGTGGGGCTCGAAGGGCTCGGTGGGGAAGGCCTCCCGCATCTTGCGGATGAGGAAGGGCACGGTGTGCGGGGCGAGGACGCCGAAGGTGTCCACGATGGCGAGGGCGTCCATGTGGCCCTCGGTCGCGACCTTCTTGAGGAGGCCGAGCACCCAGTCGAGCGGCGCCCGGGAGAAGTCGATGGGGAAGAAGACGGTGTAGAGGCCGTTCTCCTTCGCCACCAGGGTCGCCTTGACCGAGGTGTCGATGGCCTTGGCGAGCTCCCACTTGTAGGCGCGCTCGATCATGTGGGTGGAGCTCGGCACCTCCATGACCACGCCCTTCACGCCCGTGTCGGCCGAGCGCTTCACGTCGTCCGCCATGCAGCGGGCGAAGCTGAAGACCTGGGTCTTCGAGCCCTCGAGCCGCTTCACGATCTCGCGGATGGCCTGCTCGTCGGACTTCGAGACGACGGGCATGCCGGCCTCGATGCGGTGCACGCCCACCTCGGCCAGCGCCTCGGCGATGCGGATCTTGTCGTCCTTGTTGAAGACGATGCCCGCCTGCTGCTCCCCGTCCCGGAGGCTCACGTCGTGCAGCTTGGGCGAGGAGTCGAACTTGATGCCGGCCCGGACCTCCTTCTCGAAGTTCCAGGGGCTGGTGAACCACATGTCTGTGTTCCAGGGCTCTGCCATGATCCTTGCTCCTTTGCCGATCGGGGAAGAGCTGCCCCCCGGCGGGGCTAGGCGGCGTGCCCCGCCGGGGGCGAAACATCTAGCCGTTGCGGGCCTCGCCGCGCGACTTGTTCGAGAAGTCGTAGTAGGGCGAGTCCTTGATGCACTCGTCGTAGTGCTCCATGCCGGTGAAGATGATCGGGCCGTCGGGGCCGACGAGGACGTTCTCCTCCAGGCGCACCGTCTGCGGCAGGCCCGGGTGCCCGGCGAAGGTCTCGATGGCGAAGTACATGTTCTCCTTGATCTCGACCGGGTAGTCCAGGCTGTAGGCGCGGCTGATCCACATGCCCTCGTAGAGGTCGAGGCCGATCGAGTGGGCGAACTGCTGGAGCGTCACGGTGCCGTACTTGTCGTCGGCGTACACGGGGAACTTGGACGCCACGTCCTTCGTGGTCTTGCCGGGCTTGAGCTCGGCGAGGCCCGCGTACATCGAGTCGTACACCTCGCGGTAGAGCTCCCGCTCGCGCTTCGTCCAGTCGCCCGCGCACTTGAAGCAGCGCACGTAGTCCACGAAGTAGCCGCCGGGCCCGATGGCGTTGATGTCCACGATCATGAGGTCCCCGGCGCGGACCATCTTATCGGTGTGCCAGCGGCGGTAGGGGCTGGTGTTGCCGCCCGAGGCCACGATGATGTCGTACACGAAGTCGAAGCCCTCGCGGTAGAGCAGATCGTTCACCGCCGCGGTGATGTCGCATTCGCGCACGCCGGGCTTCAGCCACTCGTTCTTGATCATCCACATGCAGGTGTCGCCGATGGTCGAGCTGATCTTGAGGCACTCGATCTCCTCGGGCGTCTTGATGACGCGGGCCTCGCTCATGGCGCCCCAGGCGTTCACCAGGTTCACGCCCTTCTCGGTGAAGGCGTTGAAGGCCTGGATGTCCATGATGTCGATGCCGATGCGGCCCTTCTGGTAGTCGACCTTGTGCTCCTTGAGCACGTCGATGACGGAGTCCGCCATGCGGTTCACCATCATCTGCTCGGCCGTCTCGGACCACTTCCAGGTGATGGCGGGGCGGATGTTGCCCTCGAGCCAGGGGGCGTCGATGCGGGCGCACTCGAGGTCCGAGCCGGCCGTCTCGAAGAGCACCGGGGTCTTGGCGCCGCGGCAGAGCACCGCGTAGCGGATGAAGATGTTGTTCTTCCAGTTGCCCTGGAAGACCGAGCAGGTGTAGCGGACGTTCTCGCCCTTGAACATGATGATCGCGTCGAGGTTGTGCTTCTCCATCATCGCCTTCGCGCGGTCGAGCCGGTCCCTGCGCATCTTGTCGAAGTCCACGCGCCGCTGCCAGTCGCTGCCCGTCTGGCTGTACACGCGGCGGGGCGACTGGTAATGCTCCTTCTGCAAGAAATCGAGCGGCATTCCCTGCTTGCTGAGCTGCGCCATCGCGAGATTCCTCCTGGTTGAATGGATCCCCCGCCCCGGCTTCCCTCCCGCGGGAGGCGGCCGGCGCGGAACGTTTTTGCGTCACACCGCCTTCGCCGCCTTCTTGAGCGCGCCCTCCCTTTTCGCCTTGCCGTTGCGGCCGCCGCGCCCGGGCCCTTCCGGGCGGGCGGAGGCCAGCGCCCCGCGCAGGTGCGCCTCCTCGGCCTCCATGTGCTCGCGCATCGCTCGCCGCGCCCCCTCGGCGTCCCCGGCCTCCACGGCCGCGAGGAGCGCCTCGTGCTTCGCGAAGGCCTCCCGCGGCTGGCCCGGCACCCCGATGATGCGACGCTGGCTCTTCTCGATGAGGCCCGCGATGGCCTCCCACACCGTGAGGAGGACGGCGTTGCCCGCCGCCTCGCACAGCGCGCGGTGGAAGGCCATGCCCGAGCGCACCACCTCCTCGGGCGCCCCCAGGCCGCGCTCCATCTCCCCGGTGAGCCCCCGGAGGCGCTCCAGGTCCAGTGCGCTCCGGCGGCGGGCGGCGAGGCGGGCCATCTGCTCCTCGAGCCCCTGGCGCACCTCCCACAGCTCGAGCAGGGTCTCCTCCCGCACGTCGAGCAGGAAGGCCAGGCTGTCGCGGATGGAGGCGAGGTAAGGGTCGAGGCTCAGGTTGCGGAGGAAGGCGCCCTGGCCGCTGCGGACCTCGATGAGCCCCATGCTGTCCAGGGTGCGGAGCGCCTCGCGCACCGAGGGGCGCCCGATGCCCAGCGCGACGGCCAGCTCGCGCTCGGAGGGGAGCTTGTCGCCCGGGGAGAGCTTCTTCGTGCGGACGAGTTTCTGGATCTGGGCGACGACGTCCTCGTAGAGGCGGGTCTTCTTGACCGGGCGGAGCAAACCGAGGGTCTCCCTGCGCGGCGGGGCGCGGTCGCGGACGTCGGTGCCGGATGGAAGGCCGAGGCCCACCTCTGGTCAGGTGGTCGGACCGATACTAGAAAGAGCCCTCCCGCCTGTCAAACCCGAAACCTGAATTTCGGAGGGCGCATTCTAAAACCTCATAAATGAGGGACTTCCAGCCCCGCGCGGGGCGCGGGGGTGGGAGGGAGGCCCGCCGCGGCGCTTCTGCTATAATCCCGGCCTCGCCGAAGCCGCGATTTCGTTGCCTTTTTTGCGTGGAGCCCCGGATGACCCACGACGAGAAGCTCCTCCCCCACTCCTCCCACTGGGGCGCCTTCCGCGCCCGGGTGCTGGGCGGCCGGCTGATCGGCGTCGAGCCCTTCGAGAAGGACAAGAACCCCTCGCCGCTGCTCGGCTCCATCCCCGGGGCCCTCTACCACGAGACCCGCATCCCCCAGCCCATGGTGCGGGCCGGCTGGCTCGAGCGCGGCCCCGAGAGCCGGGAGAGGCGCGGCGAGGAGGCCTTCGTCCCCGTCTCCTGGGAGGTGGCCCTCGACCTCGTGGCGGACGAGCTGAAGCGGGTGAAGGAGGCGCACGGCAACGCCTCCATCTTCGGAGGTTCCTACGGCTGGGGCAGCGCGGGCCGATTCCACCAGGCCAAGGTCCAGCTCCACCGCTTCCTGAACACCATCGGCGGCTTCACCGCCCAGGTGCACACCTATTCCATCGCCGCGGGCTACGCCATCCTCCCCTACGCCTTCGGCGACCACGCCGCCTGCCAGGGCCCCCTGACCTCCTGGGACTCCATCGCCCGGCACGCCCGGCTCGTGGTGATGTTCGGGGGGCTCCCCCTGAAGAACGTCCAGGTCTGCCACGGCGGGCCCGTCGAGCACGCCACCCTCCACTGGCTGGGCCGGGCCAGGGAGGCGGGGGTCGAGTTCGTGAACGTGAGCCCCCTGCGGGAGGACGCGCCGGACCTCCTCGGGGCCGAATGGATCGCCCCCCGGCCCAACACCGACACCGCCCTCATGCTGGGGCTCGCCCACACCCTCCGGGCCGAGGGGCTGCACGACCGCGGGTTCCTCGCCCGCTGCTGCGCGGGCTACGAGAAGTTCGAGCGCTACCTCCTGGGCCTGGACGACGGCCGGCCCAAGGACGCCGGGTGGGCGGCCCGCATCTGCGAGGTGGAGGCCGAGGCCATCCGCCGCCTCGCCCGCCGCATGGCGGCCGGGCGCACCCTCGTCATGGTCACCTGGTCCCTCCAGCGGGCGGACCACGGGGAGCAGCCCTTCTGGGCGGCGGTCGCCCTCGCGGCCATGCTGGGGCAGATCGGCCTCCCCGGCGGGGGGCTCGGCTTCGGCTACGGCTCGATGGGCGGGATGGGCAACCCCAAGCTGGAGGTGGGCGGCCCCTCCATGAGCCCGGGGCGGAACCCCACGGGGAGCTTCATCCCCGTCGCCCGCATCGCCGACATGCTGCTCCACCCGGGCGGGCGCTACACCTTCGACTGCGGGGAGCGGACCTACCCCGACATCCAGCTCGTCTACTGGTGCGGCGGGAACCCCTTCCACCACCACCAGGACCTGAACCGCCTGGTGCAAGCCTGGAAGCGGCCCGGCACCGTCGTCGTCCACGAGCCCTGGTGGACCCCCGCCGCCCGCCACGCCGACATCGTGCTCCCCGCCACCACCACCCTGGAGCGCAACGACATCGGCGCCTGCGCGAACGACCGCTTCCTCATCGCCATGCACCAGGCGGTCGAGCCAGTGGGCGGGGCGCGGGACGACTTCGGCATCCTCTCCGATCTCGCCGCGCGCCTGGGCACCCGGGAAGCCTTCACCGAGGGGCGGACCGAGATGGAGTGGGTGCGCCATCTCTACGAGGAGACGGGGAAGAAAGCCTCCGCGAAGGGCGTCTCCCTGCCGGACTTCGACGCCTTCTGGCGCGAGGGCTGGGCCGAGATCCCCGAGCCCGAGGAGCCGAACATCCTCTACGGCAGGTTCCGCGAGGACCCGGAGGCGAACCCCCTCAAGACCCCCTCGGGCAGGATCGAGCTCTTCTCCGAGGCCATCGCGCGCGCGGGCCTCCCGGACTGCCCTCCGCATCCGGCCTGGATCGAGCCGGCCGAGTGGCTGGGGGGCGAGGCGGCGAGGCGCTATCCCCTCCACCTCGTCTCGAACCAACCCAAGACCCGGCTCCACAGCCAGATGGACGACAGCGGGATCAGCCGCGAGGCCAAAGTGAATGGCCGCGAGCCGGCCTGGCTCCACCCGGCCGAGGCCGGGGCGCGGGGGCTCAGGGAGGGCGACATCATCCGCGTCTTCAACGGGCGCGGCGCCACCCTCGCCGGGCTGCGCCTGAGCGAGGGGGTGCGCCGGGGGGTGCTGCTCCTGCCGACTGGGGCCTGGTACGACCCCGCCGAGCCGGGCCGCCCCGGCGCCCTCGACAAGCACGGCAACCCCAACGTCTTGACCCTCGACAAGGGGAGCTCCGGCCTGGGCCAGGGCCCCATCTCCCACACGGCTTTGGTCGAGGTGGAGCGCTACGAGGGCGATCTCCCCCCCGTCACCGCCTTCCGCCCCCCGGCGGTGGTGGAGGGATGAGGGCAGCAGGTCCTGTACTCTTGGGCTTCTTCCCGAACAACTGACAAGGTGGCTTTGATAAGATTCGTTAGACGGAAACTCACGGCTCCATGAGAATCAAGCTGGACGAGAATTTGTCCCGGCGTCCAACGCCGTGGGTGAGAGGCGCGGTCCGTCGCGTCCTTCTCAACCCAATGGTTAGCCACCGACCCCCTACTGAACGAGAGGAAGAATCCGCGCCCGGAGACGAGACTCGTCGATAGTGATCAAGGCACCCCGCTCCAGGAGCTCTTGATGCTCGCGTAAAGCCGCCACGACAATGCCGCTAAGATGATCGGGCGTTACATCCTGCGTCCGCACCTGAATGACACTAGGGCCAGCCGCCCGGGCGGTAGCCAGAATGATTCCGAAGTCTAGATCGTTGGTGAAGACAACGCAGCCGTTGTCACGCGCCCAGCCTAGGACTACCGGATCAAGCGCACTGCCCTCACCCACACCCGACCAGTGAACGGCGGGAAAACCGCTACGCTCAAGGATAGGCACCCACGACGGGGAAAGGTTCATGTCTACAAGGATTTTCACGGGCGACCGAGCTGGACCTCGATCTCTTCTGCACGCCAGGCCGCGTAGGCGAGGGCCTCAGCGATGTCGGGTTCCTCAAGGTAGGGATAAAGCCTGAGGATCTCTTCCTTGGAATGGCCGGCAGCCATGAGGCCAACGATCGTTCCCACGGTAACCCGAAGGCCTCGGATGCAGGGTTTCCCCCCCATCACCTGTGGGTCGGCGGTGATCCTCGTAAGGTCCTTCATCTCGTCACCTCCGGCGGAAACAGAAACATTATAGCCGGAAATGCCCTTGCCGGCTAACGCTGGCGATCAGCGGCGCCGAGCGAAGCGAGGGAACTCGCGGCGGAGCTCGCACGCGAGAACGCGCTCGTGTTCAGCGGCAGCGCAAAGCGCCTTCCGGTGGATACGCTGGTTAGGCACCCTCCACTCCTCTCAGAGGACCCGGCCCACCAACCAGGCGCTTCCCTCTCGCCGCCCCTCGACTGAGGCCGTCAGGCGTGGCCGCTGAAGTCCCTGCGTGATAGACATCGAAGAATAGGTCGATGTTATGCTCACCACCATCACAGAGCAGCGACACGCGGTCGATGATGTGCTGATCAGGACCCGCTACGCCGAGGCTGCCTCGGCGCTTAAAGCTATAGGGATGGCCTTGGGGGCAACGCAGTTCTGCGCAGTATTGAATGTAGTCCCCTGGAATCGGATTCGTCGGATCGAAACCGAATGAACCTGCGGCGCCGGGAAGAGTATCCATTTGAGGCGCTGAACCGAGGCGTTCATGACCCGCAAAGAGTGACACAGTGCGGTTGACCACATCATGGAGGAGCTCGAGGGCCTTCAGCGCGTCCTCGCGAGGCTTCGCGCCCGAGCCATGCGCATAACGGTTCCTAAGCTCAGCCAGATCTAAGACCGCTTTGCGCGCCTCGGGAGTAAGAAGACCGGCCTTCGTCAGGAAGCGCGCTATTGCGCTCAGCTCGAAGCGATCGATCTCAGGTATAGCCTCCTCGGGCAGATCGAGAGCCTCGTCGTCCTTCCGAACAGCGAGACCCTCACCCAAGACGTCCTTGACAATCCGCTCCGACGCGATGCCGCACATCGCGACGCAGGAGTAGAAGTGTCCGTGACGATACAGCTCGCGAGCCTCAAGGAGTAGTGGTACATGAGGACCGGAAGTCGGCTCAAGGTCAGGCAACTCGCTCCATCGCCGCAGGGTCTCGTCGGGATCGAGAACAAGGTGCTTCGCCAGCTTCTCCTTGATGCCGTCGAGATCGCGACGTTTCGCGAGTAGCCTCCTGAGAACGCCTGGCAGGAGGTCTGCGAAGGCCCCCCCTTCGGCTTCTGTCATCACGTGTCACCGATGATTGTGTGCATAACAACAATTAGCCGACCCGGAGTTCCGTTTCCCAGCGGTATCACACGCCGCGGGATTTCTTGCCGAAGGCGCGTTGACCCCTATGTATTCTATTGCTCGTTGCCTGTCCAACGGCATATCACGGCATCTCAATTCGACAGCCAGCCCGGGCTGAAAATTCCCGTGCCCGCACTTTGCCCCCGTCCTCCCCCTCCCGCGCGCTCCCCACCACGATGAGCCACAGCCCCCCCCGCGTTGCCCCTCCCTCTGGCCGGGCCTATAATCCCCGCTGGATCCTCGGCCCGGCTCCGGTGAAAGGCCCCGCTTGGACTCGACTTTCAGCCTCTCCGCCCATCTTTTCGCCTACGAGGCCCTCTCCGGGGACCACCTGCGCGAGGCCGCCGGGGCGGGCTTCCGCCGGGTGGAGCTCTGGGCCATGACGCCCCACTTCGACGCGGGCGACCCGGCCGCGCTCGCGCGCCTGAAGGGCTGGCTCCGGGAGCTCTCCCTCGAGGCCGCGAGCTTCCACGCCCCTTTCTACGCCGATCTGTCCGAGGCCCGGGCCGGGCGCTTCCTCTCCCTGGCCCACCCCGACCGGGCCGCGCGCGAGGACGCCCTCGCCCGCACCGAGCGGGCCATGCGCGCCCTCGCGGAGACGGGGGCGAGGGTGGCCGTCCTCCATCCCTCCGGCGCGGCCGGGGACGCGGAGGAGAACCTCCGGGCGAGCCTGGAGCGCCTCCTCCCCCTGGCCGAGACGCTGGGCCTCACCCTGGCGCTCGAGAACATCCCGGCCCCGCTGGGCCGGCCGGAGGCGCTGGCGGGCTTCCTCGGGCGGATGGATCACCCCCGGCTCAGGGCCTGCATCGACGCGGGCCACGCCCGCATCACGGAGGGCGGGGGGGCGGCCGGCGCCTACGCGCGCCTCGCCCCCTGGTGCGCGGCCACTCACATCCACGACAACGACGGCCGGCGGGACGAGCATCTCGTCCCCGGCGAGGGCGCGGTGGACTGGGGCGCCTTCGCGGGGGCCCTCGAGGCGGCCGGGTACGGTGGAGCGCTCACCTTCGAGATCAAGCGCCGCGAGGAGCCCTACCGGGATACTCTTTCACGCCTGAAGGAGGCCGCCCGGCGGCTCGCGCCCCAGAGGGAGCCGCGATGACCGCGCCCCCGGCCGCCACCCTGGAGGCGGACCGCGCCCTCGGCCGCCTCCGCGCGATGGCCCGGGAGCGCTTCGGGGCGGCGGCGGAGGCCGCCATGCTCGCCGGGGACGCCTCGGACCGGCGGTACGCGCGCCTCCTCCACCCCGGCGCGGCGCCCGGGAGCTCGATCGGGATGATCCTCTCTTCCCCCTTCGAGCCGGACGAGCTGCCCTTCCTCGAGGCGCGGGCGCACTTCGCGGCCCTGGGCCAGCCCGTGCCCGAGCTCTACGCGATGGACCCGGCGGCGGGCCTCATCCTCCTCGAGGACGGGGGCGCCCGCTCCCTCGAGGACCTATGGAACGCCTCGGGTTGGGAGGCCGCCCGCCCCTTCTACGAGAGGGCGGTGGACCTGCTGATTTCGCTTCAAGAGGGGAAGCGCGAGGCCCCGGGGCCGGCGCTCGGGCGGGCCTTCGACCCGCCCTTCTTCTCGCGGGAGCTCCACCACACCCGCCGCTGGGCCTTCGAGGGGCTGCTGGGCGTGGAGGCGCCGGAGGAGGCCTTAGCCCCCCACTTCGACGCCCTCTCCGAGGCGCTCTGCCGCCAGCCCTTCCGCCTCGCCCACCGCGACTACCACAGCCGCAACCTCATGGCCGGGGAGGACGGGCGGCTCATGGTGCTCGACTTCCAGGACGCCCGGCGGGGGCCCGCCCTCTACGACCTGGCCTCCCTCGTCTTCGACAGCTACGCCGGGCTTCCGGAGGCGGCGCGCGCCCATCTGGCGGCGCGCTTCCATGCGGGGGCCCCGGCCGCCCGGGAGATCGGGGGCGAGGGCGCCTTCCAGGCCGCGCTGGCCCGGGCCGGGCTCCAGCGGAACCTGAAGGCCATCGGCACCTTCGCCTTCCAGCGCGTCGAGCGCGGGAACGCCTTCTACCTCCCCTTCATCCCCCCCACCGTCCGCTCGGTGCGGCGGCACCTCTCGCTCCTGCCGGAGCGGGCGGCCTTGGGGCGCCTGCTCGCGCCCTTCCTGGACGCCCTGGAGCGCTCCTCCTCCGGGAGGGGCGGGACGTGAACGGCGCCCTCTCCGAGTTCTTCTACAAGCGGACAGAGCTCTGCCTGTACGACTTCCCCTATCCGGGGGAAATTCCCCCCTCGGAGGCGCGCATCGAGGTGGAGCACAAGGTGCTCGATATCTCCTCCCCCGACCGCGAGATCATCTGCGAGATCCAGGGGGCGGCCCTCCCGATGGAGCGCTACGCCCGGGGGGAGAAGTGCTTCGTGGCCCTGCACCGGGGGCGCCCGGTGAGCTACATCTGGGGCGCGGCGGGGCCGGTGGGGGTGGAGGAGATCGCGATGGCGGTGAAGCCGGCCCCGGGGGAGGCCTACCTGTACGACGCCTTCACCCTGGAGGGCTGGCGCGGGCGGAACCTGTATCCCTCGGTCCTCCGCCGCGCCCTCGAGGACGGGAAGGCGGAGGGCCTCAAGCGGATGATGATCTTCGTCGAGGCGGGCAACGCGGCCTCCCGGCGCGGGGTGGCGAAGGCGGGGTTCGTTTTGTTCCAGACGCTCGTCTGCCACCGGATGCTCCACCTGTTCCACTGGCCCACGCTCCTCCCGCCCGAGGCGGGACATGCGCCGGCGGCGTTCGTGACGCGCATCTAAGCCGCCGCGTTGACCGGCCGCCGCCGGATTCCTACTATTTTCGCTCCCGCCGGAATGGCGGATGAGATGAGGTGACGATGGCTTCCTGCTGCCCGACAGCTCCTCCCGGCGCCCGCCGGTCCGGCCCCGGCCGCCTCGAGGTCCGCGCCCACGCTTCACCGGAGGCCTTCACCCGGCTGACCGGGGAGTGGCGCGCCCTGCTCGCCGGGGGCCCGAGCCACCCCTTCTACGACCCCGCCTGGCACCTGTGCTGGTGGAAGCACCTCGGCTCGGGGACGCTCCACGTCTGCGAGGTGCGCCGCCCGGACGGGGGCCTCGCGGCGGCCGCGCCCTTCGTGGTGAACGGGGACGGGCTTTTGCGCCTCACGGGCGGCGAGGACCTCTCGGACTACCTCGACATCGCGGCGGCCCCGGGCGCCCACGCCGAGGCGTGGGCCGCCCTGCTCGCCCACCTGCGCGGCCCGGAGGCGCCGGAGTGGAAGGAGCTCCTGGTGCGCGGGCTGCCCGCGGCCTCCCCCACCCTCAAGGCCCTGACCGCGCCGGACGCCCCGGGCCGGGGCCGCGCCGAACAGGAGGAGGTCTGCCCCGTCGTCCCCCTGCCGGGGAGCTGGGAGGACTACGTGGGCATGCTCGACGCCCGCGACGAGCGGGAGCTGCGCCGGAAGCTCCGCCGCGCCCACATGCAGCCCCTGGAGTTCCGCCGCACCCTCTCGGAGGACCAGCTCGAGGCGGACCTCGACGAGTTCATCCGCCTCCACGCCCTGAGCCACCCCGAGAAGAGCGGCTTCTGGAACGAGGCGCGGGGAGCCTTCTTCCGCGAGATGGCGCACGAGATGCTCCGCCTCGGGTGGCTCGACCTGAGCTTCCTCTCCGTGGAGGGCCATACGGCCGCCGCCAACTTCTCCCTCGACTACGACGACCGCATCTACCTCTACAACTCGGGCTACGACCCGAACGAGCGCCAGCTCAGCGCGGGCCTGGTGCTCCTCGCCCACAACATCGAGGAGGCCATCAACGCCGGGCGCGCGGCCTTCGACATGCTGCGCGGGGACGAGCCCTACAAGTACACCTTCGGCGCGCTGGATCAGCCCATCTTCCGCGTCCGCCTCTCCCGGGACGCCGGATGACGCGCCGCCCCCCGCTCCGCGCCGCCCTGCTCTCGATGCACACCGACCCCCTCGCCCCCCTGGGCGGCGACGTGACCGGGGGGATGAACGTCTACGTGCGCGAGATCGCCCGCGCGCTGCCCGCCCTCGGGGTGGAAGCCGACGTCTTCACCCGGGCGCAGGACGCGGCGTCCCCCGCCGTGGAGGCGATCGCCCCGGGCGCCCGGCTCGTCCGCCTCCCCGCCGGCCCGCGCCGCCCCCTCCACAAGAACCTCCTGCTCCCCCACGCCCGGGCCTTCGCGGCGGCGGCCGCGGCCTTCGCCGGGAAGGAAGGCGGGGAATACGGCCTCCTCTCCTGCCACTACTGGCTCTCGGGAGCGGCGGGCGAATACCTGGCGCGCGAGTGGCGCGTTCCCCTCGCGCTGCGCTTCCACACCCTGGCCCGGCAGAAGAACGCCCGGCTCGCCGCCGGGGAGGAGAAGGAGACGCCCGCCCGCGCCCGCGCCGAAGCCAGGCTCGCCCGGCGGGCGGACCTGATCCTCGTCTCCTCGGGCGACGAGGCCCGCTTCCTCCAGGCGCGGCTCGGGGCGCCGGAGGAGCGCATCCGCATCGTCCCCTGCGGGGTGGACACGGCGCTCTTCTCCCCCGTCCCGCGCGCGCGGGCGAGGGCGCGCCTCGGGCTGCCGGACGGGACGCGGATCATCCTGAGCGTGGGGCGGGTCGAGCCCGTGAAGGGGCTGGACCGGCTGCCAGAAGCGCTGGCCCTCCTCCGCCGCGAGCGGCCCGATCTTCCCCTGCTCGCCCTCCACGTGGGCGGGGAGCTCAAGCCCGGCCGGAAAGGGCGGGGAGCGGCCGGGCTCCGCCCGGAGGACTTCGCCTCCTCCCGCCAGCGGGCCGAGGCTGGGCGCGTGCTCGCGCGCGCCCGGGCGCTCGGGGTGGAGGGGAGCCTGCGCTTCCTCGGGGCGAGGCCCCAGGCGGAGCTGCCGCTCTTCTATTCGGCGGCGGACGCCCTGGCCGTCCCCTCGCGGCTGGAGTCCTTCGGCCTGGTGGCCCTCGAGGCGGCGGCGTGCGGGCTCCCGGCGGCGGCCTTCCGGGCGGGGGGAATCCCCCAGGCCATCGCCCACCGGCGGACGGGCCTCCTCGTCCCGGAGGGAGATGCCGGGGCCTTCGCCCGGGCGCTTCTGCGGCTCCTGGAGGATGAGGCGCTCCGGGAGGGGATGGGGCGCGAGGCGCGGCGCCGGGCGCGGGGGTTCGGGTGGGAGGAGATCGCCCGGCGGGAGGCGCGGGCCTGGAGCGGGCTGCTCCGCCGCGCGGGGAATGGCGGAAAGGGGAGCGCGCGGGGGGAGCGGCGGCGGCCGCTCGCCGCCCGGCGCGCCCCATTGGCGAAACAGGGGGCGGAACAGGGGAAGGAGGGCACGTGAGCCGGTCGGAGTTCGAGAACGTCCTGGTGATCATCGCGCACCCGGACGACGCCGAGCTGGGGGCGGGCGGGAGCATCGCCCGCTGGGTGCGGGACGGCGCGGTGGCGCGCGTCATCGTATGCACGAACGGGGACAAGGGGACGAAGGAGGGCCTGAGCCCCCTCAAGCTGGCCCAGATCCGGGAGGCGGAGCAGCTCGCGGCGTCCCGGGCGCTCGGGGTGAAGGAGACGATCTTCCTGCGCCACCGGGACGGGGAGCTCGAGGACGACCGGGCCTTCCGCAACCAGATCGCGTTTCTCATCCGGCACTTCAAGCCGGACACCATCGTGACCCACGATCCCTGGCGGCCCCACTACCAGCACCCGGACCACCAGGCGGTGGGCCACGCCGTCTTCAAGGGCGTCGTCTACGCGCGGGACGACAACTTCCTGCCCGAGCTGGGCCTGGCGGGCATCCGCGCCCACCACACGAACGCCCTCCTCTACACCAACGCCTTCACCCCCAATTTCTTCGTGGACATCGAAGGGGTCTTCGAGCAGAAGATCAAGGCCATCGGCTGCCACAGGTGCCAGATCCCGAACCTGCCCGCCACCGCGCGGCGCGTCCGCCAGCGGTGCGAGGAGACGGGCCGGCTGGCCGGGATGCGGCTGGCCGAGGCCTTCACCATCACGCGGATGCGCTGACCGCCATGCCGAACGCGACCTCCCGGGAGAGGGCCGGGCAGCACCTCATCGGCGGCTTCCCGGGGACGGCCCCACCGCCCCCGCTGCTGGAGCGGATCGCGGCGGGGCGGCTCGGCGGCGTCATCCTCTTCAAGCGGAACATCGAGAGCGCGGGCCAGCTCCTCGAGCTGACCCACGCCCTCCAGCGGGCGGCGGCGGGGGCGCCCCTGGGGCTCCCGCTCCTCGTGGCCATCGACCAGGAAGGGGGGCGGGTGAGCCGCCTCTCGGGAGACTTCACCCTCCTCCCCCCGGCGCGGAACCTCGGCCGGCTGGGCGACGCGGCCCTGGCGCGGGAGGCGGCGCGGGCCGTGGGGCGGGAGCTGCGGGCCGCGGGGGTGAACCTGAATTTCGCGCCGGTGCTCGACCTCCTGACCAACCCCGGGTGCGCCGTCATCGGGGACCGCGCCTTCGGGGACGACCCCGAAACGGTCTCGGCGCTGGGCGCGGCCTTCATCGCGGGGCTGCAGGAAGCCGGGGTGGCGGCCTGCGCGAAGCATTTCCCCGGCATCGGGAGCATGGCGCCCGACCCGCACGAGACGCTGCCCTCCTCCCCCCTCGGCCTGGACGACCTGCGCGGGCGGGAGCTCATCCCCTTCCGGCGGGCTTTCGCGCCCGGGGCGGACGCGGCGTCCGCGATGGCGGCCCACGCCCTCTTCCCCCGGATCGACGCGGAGCGCCCGGCCAGCCTCTCCCCGCGCTTCCTGCGGGATCTTCTGCGGGGCGAGATGGGCTATGGGGGGCTCATCGTGACGGACGACCTGGAGATGGGGGCGATCCCGGATCCGGTCGCCGCCGCCTGGGAAAGCCTCCTCGCCGGGGCGGACCTGGCCCTCATCTGCCACAACGAGGAGATGCAGGAACGCGCCTGGGGCCGGATCGAGGAGGGCCTCCGGAGGGAGGAGATCGCGCCGGAGGCGCAGCGGAGCTCCCTCCGCCGCATCGAGGCGGCCAAGGCACGCTACGCGCCCCCGGCACGGGATTTCGTGCGGCCGGGCGACCTCGCCCGCCGCCACCGCGAGCGGGAGGCGGTGGTGGGCTGCGCCGCCCACCGCGCGGTCCGCGAAAAAGTGACCCAGATCACATTTGGCTGAGTCCGATTTTTCCCGAGGGATTTTTTTCGCCGCCCCCCGGTCGGCGAAATTCGCCGAATTCGAAGGCGCCAACAATGTGAACAGACCGTCAAATGGTGTAGAATCCATGCGGATGGGCCGCGCCTGTGCCCCCGCGACTTCGACCTTCAACGCTGAAAAAGTAAACGGGCCAGCCGATGTGGCCTGATTTTCAGACTCGGACCTCTTCTTCCCGGTAGCCCGGCCGTGGCCAAGATTCTCATCGCCGACGACGACGCGACCCTGCGGGACATGCTCCGCACCGCCTTCGAGCGGACCGGCCACGAGGTTTCCTTCTCGGAGAGCGCGGACGAGACGATCGGCTTGGTCCGGGAGGGCTTGTTCGATCTCTTGGTCCTGGACATCTCGCTGCCGGGGAAGTCCGGGCCCGAGATTCTCTCCCAGCTCAAGCTGGAGAACGCCCTCATCCCCCCCACCATGATCCTGAGCTCGAAGGTATCGCACGATCTGGTGCACGAGTGCCTGGAGGCGGGGGCGAAGGACTTCGTCATCAAGCCCTTCAACATGCCCGTGCTGATCCAGCGGGCCGCCAGGCTCATCGAGAAGAACTGGAAGCCCCCCGTCCGGCGCTGATCAGACGTTGAAGCGGATGTTGAGGATGTCGCCGTCCTTGACGGCGTAGTCCTTCCCCTCGAGGCGGAGCGCGCCCTTTTCGCGGGCCGCCGCGATCGAACCCGCCTTCATGAAGTCCTCGTAGGAGACGACCTCGGCCCGGATGAAGCCGCGCTCGAGATCGGAGTGGATGCTGCCCGCGGCCCTGAGAGCGGCGTCCCCGCGGCGGATGGGCCAGGAGCGCACCTCGTCCTCCCCCACGGTCAGGAAGCAGATGAGGCCCAGGAGCGCGAAGGAGGCCCTCACCACCCGGTCGCGCGCCGGGCGCTCGAGGCCGTAGCCCGAGAGGAAGTCCGCCTTCTCGGCCTCGGGGAGCTGGGCGAGCTCCTCCTCGAGCCGCGCGCACAGCACGACGGCGCCCTCCTCCGCCACCCCCAGCGCGGAGGCGGGCTTCGCGATGTCCTCCTCTCCCGCGTTCACGGCCACGAGCAGGGGCTTGCCGGAGAGGAAGCCGAAGCCGCGCAGGCGGTGGGCCTCGTCCTCCGTGAGGTCCACCGAGGAGACGGGCCGTCCCTCGTCCAGGGCGGCCTGGACGCGCTTGAGCGCCGCCAGCTCGGCCGCCTCGGCGGGGTCCTTCTTGAGGGCCACGCTCCGCTCGAGGCGCTCGAGCCGCCGCTCCGCCACGGCCATGTCGCGCAGGACGAGGTCGAGCCGGACATCCGCCAGGTCCCGCGCCGGGTCCACGCTCCCCTTGGGGTGAGGGACGCCGGGATCGCCGAAGGCGCGCACCACGAGGAGCAGGGCGTCCGCGCCCTGCAGGGAGGCCGGGATGGCGTCCGCGCCGCGCTTGGCGCCCCCGCCCTCCTCGGAGCCCAGGCCGGGCACGTCGGCGAAGTCGACCGTGGCGTAGGTTTTCTTCTTGGGCTTGAAGATGGCGGCGAGGGCGTCCACCCGCGGGTCCGTCACCTGGGCCACGCCCACGTGAAGCTGCCCGCCGCCGTAGGCGCCGGTGCGGGCCGCTCCGCCGGTCAGCGCGTTGAAGAGGGTGGTCTTTCCGCTCGCGGGCAGGCCGATGATGCCGATTTTCAACGGAGGCGCCTCCTCCGGACCGGACCCATCGGGTCCGCCGGAAAGGCGCGAGTGTAGGAAGGCGGGGAAGCAGGGTCAAGCCGGCCGCGGCCGGCCGGCGCTAGAGGCTCTCGCTCTGGTACGCCCCGGCCTCGAGGGCGTAGTCCCTCGCCTCGTCCAGCAGGCGGGCGAAGAGGTGCTCGGCCGAGACGCTGTCCCCCAGGCCGTAGGCCGACATGGACTCCGGGTGCCATTGCACGCCCATCACGAAGCGGCACGAGGCGCACTCGATGGCCTCGATGACGCCGTCCGCGCTGCGGGCCGTGACGCGCATCCCGGGGCCGACTTCCTTCACGCTCTGGTGGTGGTGGCTGTTCACCAGGTGCGGCCCCCCGCCCAGGGTCTCCTCCAGGAAGGAGGGGAGGATCTCGATCGGATGGAAGGTGTAGGTGGCCCCCCTCCCGGGCCGGTGCGGCAGCGCGCCCCGGACCTCGGCGGAGATGTCCTGCACGAGGGTGCCGCCGGTGGCCACGTTGATCACCTGCATCCCGCCGCAGATGCCCAGGATGGGCATGTCGCAGCTGAGCGCCCCGCGGCAGACGGCCAGCTCGAACTCCTCGCGCTTGGGGTTGAGCGGGCCGCAGTGCGGCAGGCGCTTCTCGCCATAGGTTTCCGGGCGGATGTCGTGCCCGCCGCCCGAGATGATGAGCGCGTCGATGCCGTCGAGGAAGGCCAGGGCGTCGGCCTCCTCCGTCACCGCGGGAAGCAGCAGCGGAACTCCTCCCGACTTCAGCACCGCCTGGATGTAGGCATCCATCAGATAGTGCCGATCCCTCATGCGGGGCTCGTCGGGGAACTCGCGCTGGTTGATGTCGCAGGTGATGCCGATTCGGGGGCGGGACATATCCACCTCCCAAGGAGGGCGGAAAATGAAGCAAAGAATCACAAAGCCATACCGATAGTAGTCCCTAACCGGCCACGGCGCCAGTGGGGAATATCACTGCAATGTTTCAAGATCATCAACGGAGGCGCCTGGACCTGTCTTCACCGGAGCCGTATAGTTCCGGCGGAGGTGAATCCGTGAAACGCCTGGTGCTGACCCGCCTCGTCCTCCCCATCCTCCTGGTGTGCGCGGCCCTGGCCGCTCCCTTCGTTTGGCTGCCGGAGGTCCCCGCCCCGGCGTCTCAGAATGCTCCGGCCGGGAATCCGCGCCGTCCGGGCGCTTTCCAGGGCGCGATGACCCTGGGCTTCGCCCTCATCCTCGTCTCGGTGACCGCGGGAGGCGCCATGCTCTACCGCATCACCCGCGACCAGACGGCGAGCTGGCGGCGGCGCTTCGCCCCCAGGCGGCGGGGCGCCAAGGCCTAGCTCGGGCCCCGCTCCTTTCTCACTCATCGGCCTCCGGATTTTTTTCTTTAGCGCCCGCGGGCGCCTGAGCCTCGCCCGCCCCGGGCCGGCCTCTTTCCCCAGCGCCCCCCTTTCGCGCAGGTGATTTCCCACCTTGCCGCGAATCCGCCCGGCGGCGATATTTGCGCCGGACATTTTAGCGGACATTCAAACCGGCTGTCCTGACAGCCTGTCCCATCAAGGGAGCAGGAATCATGAAGCTCTTTTTGGGAATCAGTGGAATGGCATTCCTCGTTTATCTCGTGATGGCGACTCGGAACGAGATGACGAAAATTCTCCCCGGCTGGAACATACGAAGCTGGGACTGAAGGCAGGGCCCGCTGGGGCCTCACTCCTCCCGCACCCGCCCCCGGCCCCGCTTGACGGCCGAGCGTTCCTTCTTCCCGCGCAGGCGGCGCTCCTTGGAGGCGGCGGTCGCCCGGGTCTTCCTGCGGGGCTTGGGCGGCGCGGCGACCCTCCGGATCATCTCCGCGAGCTTCTCGAGGCAGTCCCGCGCGTTGCGCTCCCGGCTGCGGAAGCGCTGGGACTGGAGGACGAGGTCCCCCTCCTTCGTCACCCGCCCCCCGTAGCGCGCGAGAAAGCGCTCGCGCACCTCCCCCGGCAGGCTGGGCGACTCCGTCACCCGCCAGCGGAGCACAGCTTTCGTCTCCACCTTGTTCACGTTCTGGCCGCCCGGGCCCCCGCTCCGGGCGTAGGTGATCTCGAACTCCGAGAGGGGGATGGAGAGGCGGGGGGAGACGGAGAGGCGCTTGGCGTCGGTAAGGACTCGATCAGGAGTTGGCATCTGGAGAATTCAGGGCGAGGCGGGCGGGATGATTCTCATCCTGGAGCCATTGTACGGGATTATGGCGGACATATTCACGGGCGCGCGCCAACTCCCGTTCATCCCGGACAACTCTCTCGTAATAATTCCGCTGCCAGAGGGGAATACCAGGGGATTTTCGGAAGATATTGATTCGGCGAGTTGCGGAGGATTTGAACCCGGCGATGAATGAACCCAACGACTTGGGCGCCCGGTGGGGTGGATTTTGTAGGGGCGCACGGCCGTGCGCCCCTACAGGAGCAAGGCGCAGGATGACGATCCCGTGCAAATGATTCGGCATGACAATGAAAGGATCCAATTCCATCTCTTGGCGGATGAATGCTGAGCGCGTCCACTCTTCACCAACAATCCGGCCAATTTCGTTCAGCCGCATTTTCTTATTCGTGACCTCTCCGAAAATGCACTCCCTTCCCTGGGTGCACACTGTGACGAAACACCCCCGGTCCCGAATAATCGTACCCCTTCAGCCGGATTGAGCGGCGGCGATGACGGTCCGGATGAAAGGGCATGATCTCCCCACGGCGCAAGGGTTTGCCCTGGTAGGGGCGCACGGCCGTGCGCCCCTACATAGCGGCATCTTACGGCAAGGCGGCCAAATTTCGCGCGCTTCCACGAACCAGCGCGAAATTGGACGAAATTGCGGTAGCGGACTTTCTGCTCTCACGGCCCATATTGGGGGATCGCCGCCGGGATGGGCCCGGGGGCGGGAGAGGAGGGCTTGGTCCTGAACCGTAACGCTTAGTAACGGGAATTGAATGGAAAAAGCCGTTTTTTTTGGATCAGACGGCCCCTTCCTCCCGCATCCGGGCGATCTCGGCGGGCGAGTAGCCCAGCAGGGCGAGGACCTCCTCCGTGTGCTCGCCCAGGCGGGGGGCGGGGCGGGAGAAGTCGGGCAGCTCACCCCCGAAGGCGAGGGGGGAGGCGGGCAGGAGCGCGGGCCCGGCCGCGGGGTGATGGACCTCGGCGAAGGCCTCCGGGAAGCGCTCCTTCGCCTGGGCTACGTCGTTGATGGCGTTGACGGGGACGCCGCGCGGGATGAGGAAGTCCTCCCACTCGGCGGTGGTGCGCGCGAGGAGGATGCCCTCGAGGATCTCGCGCAGGGCGGGGCCGTTCGCGGCGCGGTCCTTGTTCTCGCGGAAGCGGGGGTCGTCCGCGAGGTCCGCCCGGCCCAGGGCCTGGCAGAGGACGCGGAAGCGGTTGGTGTTCGAGATGGCGACGAAGATTAGGCCGTCCTTCGTCCGGTAGCCCGAGAAGGGGGAGACGACGGGGTGGGAGAGGCCCTCGGGGCCGGGGACCTCGCCGGTGAAGCTGTGGCGGGCGATTGGATTTTCCATGAGGTTGACGGCGGCGCCCAGCATGGAGGCGTCCACCCGGCAGCCCTCCCCGGTGCGCTCGCGGCGCCAGAGCGCCCCGAGGACGCCCGAGAGGAGGAAGAGGCCCGTCGCGATGTCCACGGCCGAGACGCCCATCCGGACCGGGGGGCCTCCGGCCGGGCCGGTGACGCTGATGAGGCCCCCCGCCGCCTGGAGCAGGCTGTCGAAGGCGGGGCGCCGGGCGTGGGGGCCCGTCTGGCCGAAGCCCGAGACGGCGCCGTAGACGAGGCGGGGGTTCTCGGCGCGCAGGGCCTCCCAGCCCGCCCCGAGGCGGTCCATGACGCCGGGCGCCAGGTTCTCGATCACCACGTCGGCCCAGCGGGCGAGGCGCTTGAAGGCGGCGAGGCCGGAGGGGTGCTTGAGGTTCAGGGTGAGGGAGCGCTTGCCGCGGTTCAGGCTCATGAAGTAGCTGCTCTCGCCCGCGCGGAAGGGGCCGATGGCGCGGCTGTCCTCCCCGCCGGGGCGCTCGGCCTTGATCACGTCGGCGCCGAAGCCGGCGAGATAGAGCGAGACGATGGGGCCCGCGTTGAACTGGCTGGCGTCGACGACCTTAAGGCCTTCGAGGAGGCGGGCCATCGGCGGTGCGGGGGGAGCCTGGGATCAGCGGCGCTTGCGCGGGACGGAGCGGGCGGCCTTCTTGCGGACGAGGGCCTTGGGCTTCGGCCGGGCCGCCTTCTTGGCCGCTTTCCCCCTGGCCCCCCGCGGGGCGCTCTTGGCCTTGGCAGGCTTCCTGCGGAGAGGGGCTTTGGCCTTCGCCGGCTTGCGGGCCGCCTTCTTCGCGGCTTTCTTGGCGGCCTTCTTGGGAGCCGCTTTCTTCTTGGGCGCGGGCTTGGCGGAAGCCTTGGAGGACGCCGCCTTCCTGGGGGCCGCGGCCGGGACGGCGGGTTTTCCGTCCGCCGGCTTGGCGGCCGGGGCGGAGGGCTTCGCGGGGGCGAGGGCGGGCCGCGCCGCTCCCTTGCGCGCCGGGGGAGCGGGCGGGGGCGGGGGCGGCAGGAAGCGGGGCTTGCGCCGGCCGGTGACCATCCGGAAGCCGTAGCCGACGACCGTCTCGCCCGTCTCGCGCACTTCCATCTCCTGGAGGACCAGCTCGACGGGGGTGCCGGGGACGAGGAGGTCCCGGAAGCCGTCCCAGTCCACCAGGGCGGAGTTAATCTTGATGCCTTCCTCCAGCATGATGACGGCCGAGGCGCGCTCCTGCCCCTCGTGGGAGCGGGTAACGGTGGCCGAGAGGAGCTTGCCGCGCCCGCTCAGGAGCACCTCGCTCGTGCTGCGGGGGCAGAAGGGGTTGTCGCAGGTGGCCTTGGCCCCCGTCTTGGGAAAGAAGAACTCCTCGCACTCCTTGCACTGGGAGCCGATGAGCCGGGGCCTCTCCCGGGAGCTCGTCGGGATGGTGAAAACGTCCCGCATGAAGGGCACGACGTTCGCCTTCGACCCCGGAACGAAGACATCCGACTTCTTCTGGAGTTCGGTCGTCATAGGTGGTCCCGGCGGCGGGAGGAAGATACCGTATAAGAAAAGCGAAAGGCATTGCCAATCAGACCGCGATATCCACCAATTCCTTCATTTTCCGGCGATTTCGATACTGGGGGCGAAACCTAGCAAGGGCGGGAGGAGGGTGTCAAGGAGGACTCGTCCGGCCCCTCCGGCGGAAAGCGGCCAAAAAGCGCCGCTCAGCGGTTCCCGAGCGAGTGGAGCCGGTCGCGCAGCATGTCCAGGCGCCGGCGGTTGGCGTCGCAGCGGAAGGAGACGCCCTCGAGCTTCCCCACCATCTGCTTGGTGGCCCGCACGGTGGAGTCGCGCTCCTCGCGCAGGATGCGGTTCACTTCCTTGAGCAGGGCCAGCAGCTCTTTCACGGCGAAGCCTCCTCCGTCATGGAACCCCACAACTGTTCCCGCACGATGCCCGCGAAGATCTCGAGCCCCTTCCGCGTGCCCGGCTGGATGATCACCGCCAGCTCGTCCGCGCCGGGCGGGGACGCCGGCAAGACGCCGTGCCGCTCGCCCAGGAAGGCGCGCACGTACTGCTCGAACTGCCCGCCCGAGAAGCGGGGATACGCCTTCTCCAGCTCGCGCAGCGGAAAGCTCGCGCGCAGGCGCCCATTCTCCAGCAAAACGCTCAGGCAGGCGAACTCGCGGCCCCAGCCCCGGCGGTGGACGTACTCGACGCGCCCCGCGTCCAGCACGCGCTCCTGCAGCTCCGGCACGGCGCCCCGGAGCGCCTCGCGGAGCTCGTCGAGCAGCCCCGCGCCCTCCCGGACCGGGCCTCCCGCCCGTTCCCCCGCCGGCGCGGCGGGGGGACCGCCGGGGACGTCCTCCAGGAGCGCCTGGAGGCGGTCCAACCCCTCGATGATCCGGTCCAGGCGCCGCCTCACCCCGTACAGGGCGAAGGGCAGCGCGAGCCAGGCCAGCGCCACGAAAATGCCCAAGGAGACGAGCAGGATGAAGACCGGGCTGGAGAGGATGCCCGCCAGGACCGCCTGCACGCTCTCCCATCCCATCGTCCGCGCCTCTCCTCCGGTCCGCCCATCTATAGCAGAGGGCCGCGCCCCGGACAACGGTTCGCCCGCGGGGGCGCCCCTCCGGTGGGGCGCCCGGTTGACCGCCCCGAAGGGGGGCTCTTATAGTTTCAGCTTGTTCCGACCCGCGACCCGGAGCCCAGATGACCCCCCCCGCGAATCCAGCCGAATCCGGCCCGCTCCTCCGGCATCTGCCCTCGGTGGATGAGCTCGTCGGCGAGCTGCGCCGGGAGGGGGGCGAGGGGCCCTCCGACGCGGCCCTGGCCGATGCGGCCCGCAGGGCCATCGAGGACCGCCGCCGCCGCCTGCGCGGGGAAAAGCCCTCCGGGAGCGCCAACGACGGCGGCGAGGGGCTGCGCGAGTCCCTCCGCCGGGAGATTCTCCGGGAGGCTCAGGCCCTCCTCCGGGCGGACCGGCGCCCGCGCCTGGGCCCCCTCATCAACGCGACCGGCATCCCGCTCCACACCAACCTGGGCCGCGCCCCCCTGAGCGAGGCCGCCTGCGAGGCGCTCCTCGCCGTCGCCCGGAACTACTCCAACCTGGAGTTCGACCTCGAGAGCGGGAGCCGCGGCCGGCGCGGCGACGCGGTGGAGGACCTCCTGCGCCGGCTCACGGGGGCGGAGGGCGCGGTGGTGGTGAACAACAACGCCGCCGCCGTCATGTTCGCGCTGCGCCTCATGGCCGAGGGGCGCGAGGCGATCGTCTCGCGCGGGGAGCTCATCGAGATCGGCGGCTCCTTCCGCATCCCGGACATCATGGCCCAGAGCGGCGCCCGGCTCGTCGAGGTGGGGACGACCAACAAGACCCGCATCGAGGACTACGCCCGGGCCATCGGCCCCCAGACCGCGCTTCTCTTCAAGGCCCACACGAGCAACTTCCGCATCGTGGGCTTCACCGAGGAGGTGCCGCGCGAACGGCTGTCCGCCCTGGGCCGGGAGCGGGGCGTCCCGGTGCTGGAGGACCTGGGGAGCGGCTGCCTGGTGCCCGTCCCGGGGCTTCCGGAAGAGCCCATGGTGGCGGCCTCGATCGAGGCGGGGGTGGAGGTCGTCACCTTCTCGGGCGACAAGCTCCTGGGCGGCCCCCAGGCGGGAATCGCCGTGGGCAGGGCCGAATGGATCGATCAGATGAGGAAGCACCCGATGATGCGCATCCTCCGCCCCGGCAAGCTCACCCTCGCCGCCCTGGAGGCCACGCTGCGCGCCTGCCTCGACCCCGGGGCGGCGCTCCGCGAGCTGCCCGCCCTGCGGCTGCTGGCCGAGGCGCCGGAGAGCGTCGGCCGGCGCGCGCGGGCATTGATGGAGGCGGCGGGCCCGGAGGCGTGCCGGAGGCTGAACGCCCGGGAGGCCGAGACCGAGGGGATGGTGGGCGGGGGGGCGATGCCCACGGCTTCGCTCCCGAGCCGGGCGGTGGCGCTCGCCCCCGAGGGCCTCTCGGCGGACGCGGTGGAGGAGCGCCTGCGCCGCGGCGACCCGCCCGTCGTCGCGCGCATCCAGGGGGACCGCGTCCTGCTCGACCTGCGGTGCGTGCGGGAGGACGAAGTCCCCCTCCTGGCCCGGGCCCTCCGGGCCCTGGCCGGGGCCTGACCGGACGAAGCCCCAAGCCCTTCCCTTTCGCGAGCCATCGGCGAGGAGAGCGACACATGCCCGTTGTGCGGTCCGGCGGCGTGGACATCGACTACGAGGTCGTGAACCCCGGCGGCAAGGGGATCCCCGTCTTCCTCATCAGCGGGCTCGGCGGGGCGCGAGCGGCCTGGGCGGCCCAGGCCGCGGATTTCAGCCAGGGGCGCCCGCTCGTCCTCCACGACCACCGCGGCACCGGCAAGAGCGGAAAGCCCAAGGGGGCCTACAGCGTCCGCCTCATGGCGGAGGACGTGCTCGCCGTCATGGACGCGCTCCGGATCCCCAGGGCCCACCTCGTCGGCAGCTCGACCGGGGGCGCGATCAACCAGGCGCTCTGCATCGATCACCCGGACCGGGTGCAGAGCGCGGCCATCGTGAGCTCCTGGCCCCGGAGCGACGCCTTCTTCAAGCGCCAGTTCGCGATGCGCAAGAAGGTGCTGCTCGAACTGGGCTGGGAGGCCTACACCAAGCTCTCGGCCGTCACCCTGAACAGCCCGAAGTTCCTCAACGACCACCTCGAGGAGTTCGAGAAGAAAGAGGCGGAGGCCATCCGCGCGGCGCCGCCCGCCGAGGTCATGGCCGAGCGGATCGACTGCATCATGGCCCACGACGAGTGGGACCGCCTGGGGCGGATCAAGGCGCCCGTGCTCGTCCTCGTGGCCCGGGACGACGCCACCACGCCGCTCTACTACTCGGAGCAGCTCGCCCGGCTCATCCCGGGGGCGGAGCTCCGCGTGTTCGAGGAGGGCGGGCACCTCCTCTACGTCCCCAAGGCGCGGGAGTTCAACGCCTGCGTCCTCGACTTCATCCGGCGCCACGAGCCCAGGATGTCCGCCAGCGGCGGCTCATGAAGCACATCGTCATCGGCACGGCCGGCCACATCGACCACGGCAAGACCTCCCTGGTGCGGGCGCTGACCGGGATCGACACCGACCGGCTGAAGGAAGAGAAAGAACGCGGCATCACCATCGAGCTGGGCTTCGCCCACCTCGACCTCGAGGGCGAGCGCTTCGGCATCGTGGACGTGCCGGGCCACGAGCGCTTCGTCAAGAACATGCTGGCCGGAGCCGCCGGGATCGACCTCGTCATGCTCATCGTGGCGGCGGACGAGGGGGTGATGCCCCAGACCCGGGAGCACTTGGCCATCTGCCGCCTCCTCGGCGTCAAGGCGGGCCTCATCGCCCTGACCAAGCGCGACCTCGTGGACCCGGAGTGGATCGAGCTGGTCGAGCAGGACCTGCGCGAGTTCGTGCGGGGCACCTTCCTGGAGGGCCAGCCCGTCGTCCCCGTCTCCTCCGCGACCGGCGAGGGGCTGGACGAGCTGCGGGCCGCCCTGCGGGAGGTCGCCGCCTCCGCCGCAGAGAAGAGCGGCCAGGGGCTCTTCCGGCTGCCCATCGACCGGGTCTTCACCATCCGGGGCTTCGGCGTGGTGGTGACGGGCACCCTCTTCAGCGGGACCGTCCGGGTCGGGGAGCGGGTGGAGGTCTTCCCCCGTGGCTTCGAGGCGCGGGTGCGGGGCCTCGAGGTCCACGGCGCCCAGGTCCAGGAGGCCTCGGCGGGGCTGCGCACGGCGGTGAACCTGCAGGGCGTGGAGCGCGCGCAGATTCTCCGGGGAGACGTGCTCGGCCGCCCGGGCGAGCTCAAGCCGACCTACATGATCGACGTCCACCTCCAGCACCTGGCCGACGCCCCCCGGCCCCTCAAGACGCGGGGGCGGGTGCGCTTCCACGCGGGGACGGCCGAGGCGATGGGCCGCGTCGCCCTCATCGGGAAGGACGCCCTCGAGCCCGGCGAGAGCGGCTTCGCCCAGCTCCGCCTGGAGGAGCCGGTGGCGCTCCTCCCGAGGGACCGCTTCGTCATCCGCAGCTACTCCCCGGTCGTCACCATCGGGGGGGGCGAGGTGCTCGACGTCGCGCCCCGCAAGCACCGCCGCCTCCGGGCCTCCTCCCAGGAGCTGCTGGAGGGGCTCCGGGCGGGGGACGAGAGCGAGCGCCTGCGCATCCTCCTCGCCGAGGCGGGGGCGGCCGGGGCCGACGTGAAGGGACTGACCGGCCGCCTCACCCTGACGCCCCAGGAGATCCGCGAGGGCATCCGGGCCCAGGCCAAGGCGGGCCGGCTGCGCATCGTGGAGCCGGAGTCGGGGCTGGCCCTGACGGCGGAGCACTTCCAGGGCGTCCAGGGGGCCGTGGAGGGCTTCCTGGCCGCCTACCACAAGGCGAACCCCCTGCGGCCGGGCGCCCCGCGCGAGGAGGTGCGGGGCAAGGCCGGGGGCGCCACCGAGCGGGTGTTCGACGCCGCCCTGGCGGCGCTGATCTCGGGCGGGAAAGTGAAGGAGGAAAACGCCCTCCTCCGCCTCGCCTCCCACAAGGTGCAGCTCGGGGAGGAGCTGGGGAAGCTCAAGGAGAAGATCGCCGGGGTCTTCCACGCGGCCGGCTTCCAGCCTCCCGCGCTGGAGGACGCCATGGCCGCCGCGGGCGCCCCGGCCGCGGCGGGCCGGCAGGCGCTCCAGGTGCTGGTGAACGAGGGGACGCTCGTGCGGATGAAGGACGCCGTCGTCTACCACCGGGCGCGGCTCGACGAGGCGCAGGCCCGGCTCGAGGAGCGCCTGCGCGAGAAGGGGGAGATCACGGCGGCCGAGTTCCGCGATCTCCTGGGCATCACGCGGAAGCACGCCATCCCGCTGCTCGAATACTTCGACACGGCGCGCGTCACCCTGCGGGTGGGCGACAAGCGGGTGCTGCGCCAGCGCTGACCGCTGCATGAGGGCGAGGATCACATGAAGCTCACACCGGACGTGATTCGCAGGATGCGGGCCCAGATGCCCGCCCTGCGGCGGCAGATCTACGTCAACTGGGGCGGGAGCGGGCCCTCCCCGCTCCCGGTGCTCCGGGAGGTGGACCGCGTCCTCAAGCGGGAGGCGGCCCTGGGGCCCTTCCACCCCAAGGTGCGCGAGGAGGGGCGCGCCCTCTTCGCCGCGCTGCGGAAGGAGGTGGCCGAGCTCATGGCCGCCGGCGAGGACGAGATCGCCTTCGCCGACAACACCACCTCGGGGGTGAACCTTGCGGCGGCGGGGATCGAATGGCGGCTCGGGGACGAGGTCATCGTGAGCGACCTCGAGCACCCCGGCGGCTACCTGCCCTGGCTCGTCTGGCGCGACCGGCGGCGGGTGAAGGTGCGCCTCCTGCCCACGGGGGCGAGCGACAAGGAGCTGCTCGGGCGGCTGGACTCCCTGCTGCGGCCCCAGACGCGGGCGGTCTGCATGAGCCACGTCGCCTGGCTCACGGGCCGGCGGCTGCCCCTCAAGGAGATCGCCCTGCGCTGCCGCAAGGTGGGCGCCCTGCTGGTGGTGGACGGCGCCCAGTCGGTGGGCCAGATGCCGGTGGACGCGCCCGCCCTCGGGGCGGACGTCTACACGCTGTCGGGCCAGAAGTGGCTCATGGGGCCGCAGGGCACGGGGGCGGTCTTCGTGAAGAAAGGCCTCCAGCGCCGCATCCGGGAAGCCGCGGCGGGCTACCGCTCGGCCAAGGAGAAGGCCCTCCCGACCCTCACCTATCTCCCCCACGAGAGCGCCGCCCGCTTCGAGGTGGCCACGGTGAGTCCCGCTCTCTTCGCGGGGCTGCGCGCGGCCGTGGCCCGCTGCCTCCAGGCCGGCCCCGCCGCCATCGAAGCCCGCGTGGCCTCCCTCGCGGGGAGGCTGCTCGAGATCCTCCGCTCGGACGAGGGGGTGGAGGTGCTCTCCCCGGCCGGGCCGGCGCAGTCGGGCCTCGTGAGCTTCCGGGTGCGGGGGGTGAAGGCGGAGGAGGCGGTGAACGCCCTCCTCGGGCGGCACAAGGTGGTGCTCCGCTCGGTGGACGCGGACCCTCCGGCCATCCGGGCCTCCATCCACTATCTCAACACCGAGGCGGAGGCCGAGCGCATCGGCGGGGCCGTTCTCAAGCTGGCGCGGAGGAGGAAGCGGAAGCGCTAGGCGGGGCCATCCAGACGATGCGGGGAAAAAAACCGGGCGGCGGAGGCAACCCGCCGCCCGGCGCGTTCCGCGCGCGAAACGGTTACTTGAGGCTGACGTTCACCGTGGTGGCGGCGCCGCCCTTGACCTCGACCTTCTGGGATTTCATGCCCAGCTTCTCGTGCCAGATCTCGAGGGTGTAGGTGCCGGCCGGGACGTTCTTGATCTCGAACTTGCCGCCGTCCTCGGTGATGTCCGCGTAGGGGTTCTCGGCCACGAAGGCGTAGCCCGTCATCCAGTCGTGCACGTCGCAGCTGATTTTCACCACGCCGGGCTTCGCGAAGTGGCGCTTGGCGAGGGAGAGCTTCTTCCGGAACTTGGGCTGGGCGATGTTGGCCACCGGGTTGCCCGTCTTCTCGGGATAGGTGTGGATGTTGTGGAGGATGTTGTCGCTGTTGAGGACCGTCAGGTCGTCGTTCACCTTGGTCAGCACCACGCGGGGATGATAGACGCAGCCCTTCTGGTCGACCTGGGCCTTCTTCATCTCGGCCCACTTCTTCCCGGTCTTCACGTCCTTCAGGGAAACCACGGCGTTCACCACGCCCCCGCCCTTCACGACCAGGCTCTCGTCCTTGATCGGGGCCTTGCCGCAGACCTCCTTGTCCTTGTTGACGCTGAGGGTCTTGCCCTCGGGCGCCGACCCCTCGAACTTGATGGCGCCCGTGATGCTGCCCCCGCTCTTCACGTCGCCTTCCTTGTACTCCGCCGCCCGGGCCGGGCCGGCGAGAGCGAGGGTCACGATCCCGGCGGCCATCAGATGAAGCGCTGCGTGCCTGCTCTGCATGTTCGTCCTCTCCTGACCAGCAAGGGAAAAAGAAAAGATGGGACGCGCTGCGGCCTGCGTATCCGCTGAGGGGACTCCCTCCCGAGCCGATGGGGGCCCATGTCCCCCGTCCGGGTGGGGAAATGAAATGGAAGCGCCCCCTGGGAGCGCTTTCTTGCATAATTAGAGCACCCTCCCGAGGGAAGTTCAAGCGCCGGGCGGGCCAAGGCGAAACGAGGGTGATATCCACGCCCGGGCACGCCCCGCCTGGCGCTCAGGGGCCGATCCCTGGTAAGAAAAAAACCCGCCGCCGGAGGTGATTGTGAGGTTCCCCCGCATGCGAAGCGCCCTCCCCGTTTTCCTGCCCGCCCTGGGCCTGGGGTGCGTTCTGGCACTGGCGCCCGCCCGTCCCGCCCCGGCACACCACACCAACGTAATCCAGTACGTCTTCCAGCGGGTGGGCACGGCCCAGGCCGGCCCCTACGAGGTCGTCCTCACCGCCAGCCGCCCCAAGGCCCCGGCCGGCACGGCGCTCACCCCGGAGGAAGAACACAAGCTCTTGGGGAAGGCCACCCACCGCTTCCAGGCCGAGGTCCTGTCGGCCTCGCCCGTCCCTCCTCTCCGGGTCCGCCTCGGGTTCGCCGGGGAGGAGTGGTCCCGGGAGTTCGCGCTGGAGCGCCAGCCGGGCGCCGACCCCGTCTTCGCCGCCAACGTGGCGCTGGGCCCGAAGGGGAAGTACGCCGTGGAGGCCGTCCTCGAGGAGGCGGCGTCCGCCGGCCGGAGCTACCGGGCCTCCTTCTCCTTCGACTTCAGCTACGAGGGCCTGAAGGAGGTCATGCGGGCCCTGCGGCAGAGCATGGACCGCCTGGGGCGCGAAACCCTGACGCTGGGCCTGGACGGGGAGATCGTCCCCCCCGCCAAGCACGCCGAGATCCGGAAGCTGGCGGCGCGCTTCCGGGAGATGGCGCCCCTGGCCGTGGACTTCCGGCAGGGGGCCCGTCAGGAGCTTTACGCAGCCGAGGGCGGGAAGCTCGCGGCCGCCGCCCAGAAGGTCGAGGCCGCCGCCGCAAAGGGGGATTTCACCGCCCTCGCCGCCCGCCTCGCGGAGGCCCGGGCCGCCTGCGAGAGCTGCCACCGGATATTCCAGGAAGCCGACGCGGCCGGGAAGGCGCCTCAATCCCCCCCGAAGGGGCCCTGAGCGACTCTCTTCACGCCCCGAGCGCATCCGTAGGGGCGAGGCATGCCTCGCCCCTACAGGTGAAGGTGAGGACGCTCATCCCCCGCCGGGCCGCCGTTTGCCTCGGCGGCGGGCCTTGGGGTATTCCTCTGCATACCGGCTTCCGCCGCCCGAAAGCCTCCTCCCGGGGAGAAAGCGGCCACGTGAGCGACCAAGACAGCGTCAAGGTGCCCGAGACCCTCGAGGGCTGGGCCGTCCTCCACCACATCTTCCGGGTGCGCTGGGCCGCCGTGAACCGGCTCCCGCCGGAGGAGCGCCACCTGGTGCTCTCCGAGGCGGCCGCCCACCTGGAGGGCATCGCCAGGCCCGCCGAGGGCGAGAGCGCCGCGTTCAGCCTCCTGGGCCACAAGGGGGACCTCCTCGTCCTCCACTTCCGCCGCACCCTGGACGCGCTCAACGAGGCCGAGCTCGGCCTGCGCCGCCTCCGGCTCATGGAGTACCTCGAGGAGGCCACCTCCTATCTGTCGTTTCTCGAGCTCGGGCTCTACGAGATGACGGTGAAGCTCGACGCCGAGCTGCGGGGGGCGGGCCTGAAGCCCGACTCCAAGGAGTGGAAGGAGGCGTGGAAGGACCGGATGGACAAGGAGGCCCAGCGCATGCGCGAGCGGCTCTACATGCCCATCCCCAAGGACCGCTACCTCTGCTTCTACCCGATGAACAAGCACCGGGGCGAGCACAAGAACTGGTACGCCGTCCCCATGGAGGAGCGGCAGCGGATGATGCGCGACCACGGCCTCGTGGGGCGCAAGTACGCGGGCCGGGTGCAGCAGATCATCACCGGGAGCATCGGCTTCGACGACTGGGAGTGGGGCGTCTACCTCTTCGCGCGCGATCCCCTCGTGTTCAAGAAGCTCGTGTACGAGATGCGCTTCGACGAGGCGAGCGTCTGGTACGGCGAGTTCGGCCCCTTCTACGCCGGGATCCGCATCCACCCGCGGGAGATCCACCAGCTCTTCGCGGGCCGCGTCCCGGCCCTCTAGCCCCGGATGGCGCGCGTCCTCATCGCCGGGTGCGGCTACACCGGGGCGGCGCTGGGCCTTCTCCTCTCGAAAGACGGCCACGAGGTCTGGGGCCTCTCCCGGAACCCGGCGAGGCTCCCCGCCCCCATCCGCCCCCTCGCGGCGGACCTGACCGACCCGCGCTCGCTCGGTTCCCTCCCCCCGGGCATCGGCGCCGTGGCCTACGCCGCCGGGGCGGACGGCCGGGAGGAGGAGGCCTACCGGGCGGCCTACGTGACGGGCCCCCGGAACTTGACCGGGGCGCTCCTCGCCCGGGGCCAGCGGCCCGGGCGCTTCCTCTTCACCTCGAGCACCGCCGTCTACGGGCAAAAGAACGGGGAGTGGGTGGACGAGGACTCCCCCGTCTCGGAGGAGCCCTACACCCGCCGCCTGCTCCTGGAGGGGGAGCGCCTCGTGCGCGAGGCCGGGGGAGTGGTGCTGCGCCTGACCGGCATCTACGGCCCGGGGCGCGAGGGCCTCATCCGCAGCCTGCGCGAGGGAAAGGCGGTGAGCCCCGAGGGTCCCGCCCGCTACACCAACCGCATCCACCGCGACGACGCGGCCGGCGCGATGCGCCACCTGATGGCGCTCGAGCGCCCCGCGCCCCTCTACATCGGGGTGGACCACGAGCCCTCGGACCGGGGCGAGGTGCTGCGCTGGCTGGCGAAGGAGATGGGCCTGCCGCCCCCCTGGGTGGGGCCCGCGGTGGAGTACCGGAGCGACCCCGGCAACAAGCGCTGCTCCAACGCGCGCCTCCTCGCCTCGGGCTACCGCTTCCGCTACCCCACCTACCGGGAGGGCTACGCGGCCATCCTGAAGGGAGGGTGAGGGCGGCTCAGCGCCCCAGCAGGTTGCGGATGTCCCGCCGCAGCTTCTGGAGGGATTCCGGCTCCCCGCTCATGTAGTAGCCCCGGATGCGGCGGCCGCGGTCCACGAGCACGAAGCGGGAGCTGTGGCTGATCTCGGCGGGGTGCTTCTCGTCGTGGTGCGCGAAGGCGGCGCGCGGCGCGAGGGCCGCCCACGCCCGGTCCAGCCGGGCGCGCGGCGCCTCCCGCCGGGAACTACGGGTGGCGAAGGCCAGGCGGAAGCCCTCCCGCGCCAGGCGGGCGATCTCCTTCTCCTCCCCGGTCAGGAAATACCAGGTAGCGAGGTCCGCCTTGTGGCGCGCGGCGTACTGGGCGAGGACGGCGGGGGTGTCGTAGGCCGGGTCGGTGGTGATGGAGACGAAGCGCAGCTCCTTCTCCCCGGCGAACTCGGCCTGGAGGCGGGCCATCCCGGCCGTCTGGAGGGGGCAGGTGTCGGTGCAGCGGGTGAAGATGAGGTCCGCCACCCAGACCTTCCCGGCCAGGTCCTTGCTCCCGGCGGGGCGTCCCCGGGCGTCGGTCAGGCTGAACTCGGGCACCTCCCCGTAGGTGGGCAGCGAGGAGAGCTCCCGCTGCGCGAGCCACAGCAGGGCCGCGGCGAGCAGCGCCGCCAGCGAGATCGCGGCGGGCAGGATCAGCTTCCGCTGGGACGGAGCGGGGGGCATGTCCTTCCTTCCGGCGGCCGATCGGGAGGCGGAGCGACGCCCGGAGGATACGGCGGGGGGGCCTTCCCCGTCCAGCGCGGGGGCTTGAGAATGGGCGGTGAGGGGAATTTTTCGCCGGGTGCGGCCGTTTCCAACGGAGGTCCGGCCGGCCTATTGCGCGTGCAAGGAGGCGGCATGGCATGGGAGCGGCAAGCATGAGCGCCTTGATCTTGGGCTTGCCGGTCGGTCTCCTCTTCGGCTTCTCCCTCCAGCGGGGCCGCTTCTGCATGTACACGGCCTTCCGCGATCTCATGTTCGTCCGCGACGCCACCCTCTTCCGCGCCTACGTCCTCGCGCTCCTGATTCAGACCGCCATCATCCACCTGCTGGCCGCGGGGGGGCTGCTGGAGATAGGTACGCTCGGCTTTCCCTGGCTGGCTGCTCTCCTCGGCGGGCTCATCTTCGGGGTGGGGATCAGCCTGGCAGGCGGCTGCTCCTCGGGCACTTGGTACCGGGTGGGGGAGGGAATGATGGGCTCCTGGCTGGCCGCCCTGGGCTACGGAATCAGCGTTGCCGCCGTCTTCTGGGGGCCGCTGCGGCCGTGGGTCGCGCTTCTGTCCGCCTACGAGGCCCCGCAGGGGTGGCGCAGTTTGCCCGGCCTGACGGGGCTCCCGCCGGGCATATTCCTCGCGCTCTTCGTGGCGGCGGGCTCGCTGTGGCTGTGGCGCTCGCCGCGCCCGCGCGTTTTCACCGGCTGGTCGTGGCCGCGCACGGGTTTCACCCTCGGCCTCATCGCAGCCCTGGCATGGGTGGCCTCCGCGGCTACCGGAAGAAAATATGGACTGAGCATCACGGGGCCGACCGGCGCCTGGATGCGCTACATCACGGCGGGGGACGCTCCGAATGGGGATTGGGGGATGTGGATGCTTCTCGGCGTTCCCCTGGGAGCCTTCATCTCGGCCGGCTGGAGCGGGGAATTCAAATGGCGGGCTCCCGACCCCCGCAGGATGGCGATGCAGTTGCTGGGAGGCCTCCTGATGGGGGTGGGGGCCGCGGCGGCGGGAGGCTGCAACATCGGTCACGGGTTGACCGGCCTGGGCGCGCTGTCCACCGCGAGCCTCCTGGTGGTCCTTTCGATCATGGCAGGCATCTGGGCGGGCACCCGGGTGTTCTTCATGAGGAGATAATGATGCCCACGGAGAAAACGCTCGACCTCCGGGGGGATGTCTGCCCCGGTCCCCTCATCCAAGTGCAGGAGGCCGTCAGCCAGGCGGAGCGGGGAGATTCCTTTCTCGTCCTGGTAGACTATCCCCTCGCCGCCGAGAGCATCGCCCGCTGGGCCGAAGGGGAAGGCTATGCCGTCTCTATCGGCCAGCGCCGCGGGGAATGGGAGATCCGGTTCCGCCTTCCTTGAAACCGCGGCGCGGCGGCGGAGTTGATCGAGGTCCTGGGCGCGGGTTTCGTGAGAAAGTGATTTAAAATTCCCTGGAGGACGGCGCCATGGCCGCGAAGCCCGCCCCGCGCCCGCTCGACCGCCTGCTCGCGGGCGGCACCCTCGTCTCGGGCCACGGCCGCCAGGAGGCCTCGATCGGCTTCCGGGACGGCCGCGTCGCCTGGATCGGCCGGCCGGAGGAGGCCCCGCCCGCCGCCGAGGCCCTGGACGTGAGCGGCCGGCTCGTCCTCCCGGGGGCGGTGGACCCCCACGCCCACTTCCGGGCCTTCTCCTCCCACATCGACACCCTGGCCGACACCGCGCGGAGCGCCGCCCACGGAGGCGTCACGACGCTGTGTGGCTACGCCACGGGGGAAGAAGGCGAGTCCATGGCCGCCACCCTGGACCGCGTCCGGGAGGAGGGCGAGGGCGGCTGCCCCATCGACTTCACCCTCCACGCCTGGATCTTCGAGGACTTCGACTACATCCGGGGCATCCCCGAGGCCGTCGCCCGGGGCGTGACCTCCTTCAAGGTGATGATGGGCTACCGCAAGCGGGGCTGGGGCCGCTGCGTCCCGGACGACTACACCTACGCCGCGATGGAGACGGCCGGGCGCTGCGGGGGCATCGTCCTCGTCCACGCCGAGAACGGCCTGGTGGTGGACTACCTGGAGAACCGGGCCGTCGCCACGGGGGCGGACGGGGCGGAGTTCCTCCGGCGCGGCCGCCCGCCCCAGGTGGAGGCCGAGGCGGTGGCGCGCTCCATCCACCTCGCGGACCTGGCCGGCTGCCCCCTCTACATCGTGCACCTGACCTGCCGGGAGGCGCTGGCCGAGACGCGCCGCGCCCGGGCCGAAGGGAAGGACGTGGTGGTCGAGACCTGCCCCCAGTACCTCACCCTGACCGAGGGGATCGTGGACCGCCTGGGCAGCCTGGCCAAGGTGGCCCCGCCCCTGCGGACGGCGGAACACCTCGAGGTCCTCTGGGAGGGGATCCGGGACGGCTCCATCGACACGGTGGGGAGCGACCACGCCTCCTACACCGCCGCCCAGAAGTCGGAGAAGAGCTTCATCGAGTCCCCCTACGGGATGCCGGGCACCGAGCTCCTCCTGCCGCTCCTCTACAGCGAGGGCGCCGCCAAGGGCCGGACGAGCCTCGAGCGCGTCGTCCAGCTCGTCTGCGAGAACCCGGCGCGCGTCCTCGGCCTCTACCCTCGGAAGGGGGCCCTTCTCGTCGGGTCGGACGCCGACGCCGTGGTCCTCGACCCCAAGGCCAGGACCGCCGTCCGCGCCGCCGGCCAGCACACGAAGTCCGACTACACCCCCTTCGAGGGCTGGGAGCTGAGCGGCCGAATCGAGATGTGCCTGGTGCGGGGGGAGGTGGTGATCCGGGACGGGAAGGAGGTCCGGCGGCCCTCCTGCGGGAAGTTCATCCCCCGGGAGCGCGCGGCGGGCCGGGCGGCCCTCCAGCCGGGGTTCGCGCGGAAGGGAAAGAACCGCCTCGGTTGAAGCAGGCCAAAATGTCTGCTGCGAGCAAAAGAGATGTCTTTGCACTGCTCCCCTCCCCCTCCGGGAGAGGGAGAAGAGCCGGCTCCCCGCCTCTGTCGTTCCCCTCCCCTCACGCCTTGACCGCCTCGATTCGCACCGCGGCGACCGGCGGGAAGGGCCGGTGGTGCGAGATGCGCACCCCGGCGAAGCCGGCTTGGGCCAGCCATGCCCGCCATTCGTCTTCTTCGGGCACGCCGCCCAATGAAGCGTTCCAGGCGGAGGAGTCCCGCTCGATCTCGGCCGGGAGCGGACCCGCCCGCACCATCTCCCTCGCCACGAGCCTCCCGCCGGTTCGGAGGATGCGCGCCGCCTCGGCCAGGGCGGCCTCCTTGTCCACCGTCAGGTTGAGCGACGCGTTCGCGATCACGAGGTCGGCTATCCCGTCCCTGAGCGGAAGACGTTCCATGTCCCCCACGGCGAGGGCCGCCCGCTCCGCCGCCGCGCGGGCGCGGCGGGCCACGGCGAGGGAGAAGTCCAAGGCCAGGACGCGCCCCCGCCCGCCCAGCCGCTCGGCCAGGAGGCGGGCGTCCAGGCCGGCGCCGCAGCCCAGGTCCACCGCCAGGCGCACCCCCGCGAGTTCCACCTCCTCGAGGGCGTATCCGCACCCGCAGTAGGCCTCCGCCACGGAATCCGGGAGAGCCTCCACCCAGGCGGCGGGGTAGCCCGCCTCGCGGGCGCGCGCCCGCCCGCCGGGCGGATAGGCCCGGGCCGCGCAGAGGTGAGCGTAGCGCTCGCGCACGAAGTCCTTGACCTGATCGCTCCACGCCCGAGGCTCGCGGCCCCCGACCCGGACGCTCATGCGCTAGTGGGGCATGTGGGCGGGATTCCAGTAGTACCCGGTGCGGAGGGTCTTGGCCTGCTTGTCCCCGCCCGGGTCCCAGCTCCTCTCGTTCTTCTTGGCCTGGGCCTCGAAGTCGTAGGTGACGCGTTTGATCTCGATGTTCCACCGGCCCTTGCCGCCGTACTCGGCGACGACATAGGCCGGCCGGTTGTCGCCGTCCCAGTTCACGGCGGCCGAGGCCGTGGCGATGAGGGTGACGCCGCCGATCTTGCGGACGTAGGGGCCGTGCACCTGGCCGAAGGCCATGACCTCCGCCCGGGCTCCCTTGAGGCGCTGCTTCACCTCCTCGTCCGTGAGGCGGAGGGGGAGCGCCCCCTCGTCGTCGTCCGGGGTGCCGTGGAAGACGAGGAGATCGTGCCCGAGCTCCGGGGTGAGGACGAGGGACCGGGGCAGCGCCTTGAGCCAGTCGAGGTGCTTCTTCGAGAGGTGCTCCCGCGTGAGGCGGCTGCTGTCGTTGCGGTTCGGGAAATCGTTCGGCCCCTGGTCCACTCCGTCCACCACCCAGCGGTCGAAGTTCCCCATGAGGGGGAGGCACCGCGGCCGCTTCATCAGGGCGTCGAGCACCTCGGCCGGCTCGGGCCCTCCCATGACGAGATCGCCGGGGACGACCTCCCAATCCACCCGTTCCTTGTCCACGGCCTCCAGGACCGCCTGGAGGGGTGCGAGCTGCGCGTGGATGTCCGAATAGAAGGCGATCCGCATGGCGCTCACCTCGGCGAGGGGAAAATGGGATGATTTAGTCCACCATAATGAATCCTCCCCTCAAAAAGTCAAAGAGACGCCCCGGCAGCGCCTCCCCGGAGGAATTTTCCGGAATGCCGCCCCGCGCACCGGCCTGTACATTCCTTGAGGGTGCGTGACCCTCTTGTTTTCCCGGCATTCCGTGATGAGCCGCCGCGCGGGGGGAATCCACATGATCCCGTCCCAAACCGTCGTGACCTGCCCGGACTGCGGACGGCAGCTGTACAAGGTGAACCGCGACATCCTCGCCGGGGACGCGGTGACGGCCCTGGACCTGGACCCGCTGGCCCCGCCGCAGCCCATCCCCGACCCCGCCGTCTGCCCCTTCTGCGACGGGAGATGGCTCCACCTCCCCAACAAGGTCCACACGGCGCGGGGATGGGTGAAGGCGGCCGAGGAATAATCCCCGCCCGCTGCCGGCCGTGTGGCGGGTCTCCGGCTACTCCTGCGGGAAGCTGCCCACCCGGCTCTCCGGCCGCTTCCGCGCGACCGACTCGTCCGGCCCGAAGGGATGGTTCCCGAACCCGTGGCGCATCACGGCGACGGCCCGGGCGGCGTCCTTGCTCCGGCCGCGCGACTGGAAAAGCTGCATCACCGACTGGGCGATGACCGGCACCGGCACCTCCATGCGCAGCGCGTCCTCGACGAGCCAGTTCACCTCGCCGGTGTCCTCCACGTAGGCCGGGACATCCTTCAGCCCGCCCCTCGCCCGGAAGCCTTCCTCCATCAGCTCGATGAGCCAGGAGCGAATCACCGACCCGTGGCGCCAGCAGCGCAGGACCTCGGCCACCGGGAGAGGGTCCCGGTGGCGCTCCAGCAGCTCCATTCCCTCGCCGATGGCCTGGAGCATGCCGAACTCGATGCCGTTGTGGACCAGCTTCACGTAGTGCCCGGCCCCGGGCGGGCCCGCGTGGACGTAGCCGCCCTCGGCGGCGAGCGCGAGGAGGATGGGCTCCACCCGGGCCACCGCCTCCCGCTCCCCTCCGGCCATGAAGCAGGCACCCCGCCTCGCGCCGGCAAGGCCCCCGCTCGTTCCGAGGTCGACGAAGCGCAGCCCCCGCTCCCTCAGGCGCCGCTGGCGCCGGATGGAATCCCCCCAGTAGGAGTTCCCCCCGTCGGCGATGACGTCCCCCTCGTCCAGGTGCGGCCCGAGATCCTGGAGGACGGCGTCCACGGCGGGCCCCGCCGGGATGTAGAGGAAGACGGCGCGCGGCCGGGCCAGCTTCTGGCGGAAATCCCCCAGCCCCGAAACCGGCTCCAGCCCCGCGTCCAGCAGAGGCTGCGGGGGCCGCTTCCGATCGAAACCCACCACGCGGATGCCCTTCTCCAGGGCCTGCGCGGCCAGATTGCCTCCGATGTTGCCCAGCCCGACGATCCCGAACTCCATTTTCGTGTCCGCCATGACGACCCTCCATCCCGCTCCAGGCGGGCCAATCGCACGAAGACGGTTCTTATCGCTGAAATTGCGGCGGGGCAGGCGGAATCCCTGCTCTTTTAAATGTGAGCGGCGGATGGGGGCCGGGCAACCTCATCCGCAAAAGAGCGAAAGGGGACGCTCGCGCATCCCCTTGATTCGACATGGTGGCACGGGACGGAGTTGAACCGCCGACACGGGGATTTTCAGTCCGGACGGGTGGCTAAGAAACCTCGAAATCCAGTGGGTTTTTTCGTGGGAAGAATTTTGTGTGCGAGTTTTTGTGCGAGTTTGGTATCCTATAGTGAAAGGAGGGCTGGGTCATGACCTATATCATGACAAAAATAGTGCAGCCCCTCCGTAGCCGGGCCGCCGTGTAATTCGGCAGAGTGACCATAACCCGAGAGCGAAAGCCACGGGGAAATAGCCATAAGGCCTGGCCACCGACCGGAAAAAAATAGTCGGGCGCGGGTTCCGTGGCACCTGCGTAGGGGTCAAAAGCCCTCGGAAAACCTCCGAGGGCTCAATTTTTGTCAGGAGTTTTTTGATGGCACAGTTTCGGTGCATCTATTGCCTCAAAGACGAGCAAGAAGCGACACCCTCCATTTCGCACATTTTCCCGACGAGCCTTGGCGGCACGCTTGAACTAAACGATGCGGTCTGCCAGTCCTGCAATTCTCTTATAAATCGGGAAACGGAAGAGCCGTTCAGGAGGGATTGGCCATTTCTCCTGAGCCTCCTGGGCATCCGGTCTCGAAGGGAAAAGGTCCCATTAGTCCCCGCCATCCTTCATTATGAAGGGGAACGCGTCAAGGTTTACTTGAACGCTGAGGGGGAACCCAGCCATGTCCCTCCTGTCATCGAAGCGACGCAAGTTAAAAAATTTGGCCCTGGTGAAGAGGTAGAGCAATTCAAGAAAGATTATGCGGAGAAACATCCCAACGTGGTCTGGACAGGAATGGACCTCGCGAAAACATCGCCTCCTGTAAGTGAATTTCAGCTTGATTTCAGCAAGTTGTGCATGCCATACGCCCGGCGATTTGCAGCGAAAGTCGCTTTTGAGCGGCTGTGCCAGCTTAGAGACCCACATGAAATGGCAAAGCAAGACCATAATACCATTAGTGTATTCCTAGGCTTCTTCCTGAACAACTGATAGGGTGACGGGCACAGCCAGGGGAACGGAGCGAGGGCGTAGCCCGAGCGGAGTTCCCCTGGGGCACCCCACCCTGCGGGAGGGAAGGAGCATGACGGTCGCCGAG
>JACPUR010000016.1 GCA_016192135.1 Candidatus Tectomicrobia bacterium
CCTGGACGCCACGCGCATGACCCGGAAGGACGTGGAGGTGGTGGTCCGCCAGGCCCTGGGAGTCTCCCCGCGGGAGTGCGTGGACTGGTTCCTGGAGCGGGCGCCCCACGCGGTGGGACACTACCGCTTCATCGTCAACCACTGCCGGCTGGCCAAGCAGCTCGCCCAGGACCGGGGGGTGACGGCGGCGCACCTGGAGATGGCGGGGAGGATGATGGGGTGAAGCAGAACGAACTCTCAGAGTCCTGCCCTAGGTCCCATCGAATTTGGCAATAGGAAAACCGCATCAACTCGTAATTAAGTCTGGGAATTTCCGGATCTCCCGGGTAACGATCTATCGACTGATGGGCCGGGGGCTCCCCTATCTCAAGGTGGGGGGCAGCGACGCGGTTTGCCTCGGTGCGGGGGCATGGGATAGCTGGAGAAAAATAGCGAAGCCGACGGGGAGACGGAAACCATTCTGTAGCGCGGGAACTTTAGGTACATGGGGTGCGAGTGGATCGGGCACGTGCCTGAGCCGAGGCCATTGAGCGGGATTTGGTGCCCGAAGTGCAGGGCTGTGAGAAACGTAAAACAGGGTCTAAATCCACCTGGTTGAAAGTAGCTAGACTCCCACTTTTCTGCGAATGCTGCACGCGCAAAACCCATTAAAATCCGCCGTACCATCGAACATCGCCTGACCGCTTTGCCCCCCGCTTCGCCCCTGCGGCCCCCGGGAGCGCTCTGGCGTCGCCAGCATCCATGGAGCAAAAACGGGGCTCCCGCGCCTGCGCCAGGCTCCCAATATCGTAAAGTCATAACAAACAACTCATTAACGAAAAATTAAGCCCGGATACGTCAAAATGTTGACAACGGATTTTTAGGGCCTCATATTATGTCATGCTTTTGACGAATTTTTGTGGCCATCCTGTGAGAAGTCCCCAGGAAACCGGCCCAAATCCCCCTCTGGGAGGCGGGCACCTCTGAGGGTCCGCCCATGCGTTCTTCTTCATTGATCCCAAGACAGGCCCAAACGCGCGGCAGCCGAGAAACCGGAGGGGATCGATCCCCCTTGTGGGTTGTGCTCCTGGCCTGCGGACGCGTGGGGGCGGAGGGCGAGACCCCCGCTCCTCGCGCGGGCGACCACCCTTCGTCCCTTCTGCTGCAGGTCCATTCGCTCTCCCTCCGTTACGCCGAGCCCGAGCGAATCCTCGTCGTCGCCGCCGACCCGCCGCGCGCCATCGCGGCGAAGCTGCTCTGGCAAATTCCCGAGAGCAACGTCATCAGCCAGCCCAAGGATCTCGACACCGCCCCCGCTCTCTCGCTCGCGCTCGCCCACATCCTGAAGCTCGAGCCGGACGCGTCGATCCTCGGAATCTCCTGCGGCCACATCTTTTTGCCGGAGTGCATGCTGTCCGACGTGGTTTCCGAGACCCTTCAGGCGCTGGACGATCTCCATCACGTCAGCGCGGTGGTGTTCGGCATCCCTCCGGACAAGCCGCGCAGCGACAGGGGCTGGCTGTTGCCGGACCCGGGCATGAACAAGGAATGCGCCGAGCCGTATCCGCGGAGGCTGGCCAGGTTCATCGAGCAGCCCCGTCACGACGTCGCGCAGAAGCTCTTTGGCAGCGGCGGCCTGTGGAACACCTTCCTCTTCGCCGGAAAAGCGAGAGCGCTTTGGTACCTGCTGGGCAAACGCATGTCGGACACCCTGTCGCTGGTGGCCCGGCACTTTGGACTGCTCAAGTCGGGCGACAAGGGAAATTCCCTTGCCGATCTTTACGACCGGATCCTGCCCGCGAGCTTCTGGTCGCAGATCATGGCCAGGGAGCCAGCGGAGTTCCTTCTGGTCCCGCTTCCGGCCATCCGACAGGTTCGCCTTCGCCTCGGGCAAGCGGCGGGCACAAACCCGGAGAACGAGGCCACCACCCGGGCCCTTTCGTCATGGGACGAAGGCGCGGAAGAACGCGCAGGGGCTGGCCATAGGCCGGTTGCTTGACGGTGACCGGGAATCGGCCTGTAATGCTTCCTCTGAGCTGGGAAGGCGCGATTTCGCGCCCATGAGGCGACATCGATTCCGGCAGAGACGGGTCGCCAGGACCGTTCGACCGGCGGAAGGCTCCCTCGGTTCCTCTTCGCGGGTCAGCGTCGCCTGTCGCGCCTCCCATACAAGCGATGACCGAACAATACGAGCTGGCGCCTCTGACCAATTTTGTCTGGGACGGGACTCGCTTCGAGCTTCCGCGGATCGGCGCGATTCAACGCCTCGACCTCCCGATTCATCTGGAAAAATTCAAGAAAATCCTCTCCGAGGTCGAGATTCAAAGGCTCAGCGCGTGCCCCTTTTGGCTCGTCTTCCGCCCATCGGCCGAGTCGAACCTCCAGCCGGCGGCCATCCTGTTCGTCTTCCAATTCCTGCTGTGGCTCGTCGTGCCGACGAGAACGCAAATCGAATTCCGTTTCATTTCAACCGATGGGGCCGACCCGACCCTCGCAAACCGCGCCTTCCGGATCCTCGATCAATTCCATTGGCTCGAGAAAATTGTGCAGGAGAGGGTCTCAACGGGCCATCTGGAGGAAATCCGGCGATACACCGACAACCTGCTGTGGATCGTCACTTCGAGTGAGCGCCTCTTGAACAGCCTCCAGTTGACGTACTCGGGCATCACCTCGCTCATGTGGCAGGCCCGGTTCATCTGCTTCAGCGCCACGATGGAAGGGCTGCTCACTTACAGCTCGGAGCCCGGAATCGCGAAAAGGCTGGCGGGATCATTCGCCTGCCTGGTGGACCGCGACCCCGAGCGAAGGCTGCGCCTGTACCACGAGTTCAGGCGTCTGTATGACATCCGTTCCGATATCGCCCACGGGCGCGCGAATCATCTCAAGCAGCCGGAGAAGAACATCGAGGAGCTCATCGCATACGAGAACCTCGTGCGGCTGCTGTGGAAATCCATCCTGGCCGAGCCGACCACCGCGCGGGAGCTGGAAAAAACCGACAACCACAGAAGAACGTTTATCCAATCACTCATGGAGGGCTTTCACCCGCCCGAGAACTGACCCTCCTTCCGTCCCGTCAGTTGGATGCCGGCAAGGGGCTTCGCTCAGCCTCTTCCTTGGCGCCCTCAAGCCCGGTCGGATTGCCCTTCGGCGCGGGAAGCGGATCAAGGACGCGTCTGTAAACGCTTACTTCATCTTCAAGGCTGCGCAAGGCGACCGCGAGCTCGGCCACCTGTTTCCTGAGCAACTCGTTCTGCTGCGCGACCCCGGGGGGATCCCCGCCCCCCGCGCCTTGAGGCGCCACCTGACCCAAGGCCGCCCAGAGCGCCTCTCTCCTTGCCAGCTCCTTTCTCGCCGCCGCGAGCTCCCGCCGGATTTCTCGGAGCTGGCCCTTCAACCGGCCGTCGTTTTCTTGGGCTCTCCGGAATTCCTCCTGAAGCTTGGCCTTCTCCGAGCGATCCCGGGCCTGCACGGCTCTGAGCGCCTCGAGTTCCTCGAGATATTCCGCAAGCCTGACGCCTGCCTCTTCTCCTTTCTTGAGCAATTCCGCCACTTTCGCTCGATGTGCCCGCTCACGTTCGACGGCGGCCTTGTGATCGGCGGCTCCCCTCTCCAGGCGCTCCCGTAACGCGGCCCGCTCGCCGTCCGCCTGCCTGAGACGGGAGCGCAGCGACCCGTTTTCCTCCCGCAGGCTCTCCGACCGTGCGGCCTGGGCACGCAACTGCTTCCCCATCTCGGCGTTGGCGAGACGCAACTGCGCGACTTGGCTTTCGAGGGACGCTGAGATTTCCTTGAATTCCTTCGATTTCCTTTCTTGCTCCCGTTCGCCGGCAAGGGCACTCCTGTAGTCCTCCTCCAGTTTTCTCCAACGGCCCTGCAACGAGGCCAACGCATGGCTTGCCTGGGTGAGCCGGGCGTGCAGCGCCTCGTTCTCCTTGCGCAGCCTCTCCGACCGTGCGGCGTGGGTGCGCAGCTGCTTTCCCATCTCGGCATTGGCGAGACGCAATCTTGTGGTTTCCTGCCGCGAGGTGGAGGCCTCCGCCGTAAGCGCTTTCAGACGGTTCTGGATCTCCTCCGCCGATACATCACCCGCAGGCGCATGGGCTCGTGGGGTGGAAGGCGATTTGTCCTCCCGGCGTTCCTTGTCTCCGCCGCCTTCAGCCGGCTGGGTTTCTCCTTTTCCCGGCCCACCCTGGGAATGATCCTTGGACCCGAGCGGGGCTCGCCCCCGCGTTTTGTCCAGCGTCCGGCTCAACCTCTGCAGTTCCTCGCTGCGCTTTTCGCCAAGAATGTGCACTTGCGCCTTCGCCTCGCTCAGCCTTTCATACAGCGACTCGATGAGCTGGTCCTTCCGGCGGAGCTCCCCGGCCTGGATGACGACGGCTTGGCTTGCTTCCCAGAGATTCTTGAAGAGGTAGACGACTTCCATTCCGATGACGAGGGCCAACAAGGGGATGAGGATTCGCAGTCCCCTGTATAGCCACAGCAAATCTGAATTGTGCAGCCGTGCGATTGATCGGAACCGCAGGAATGCCATTGGGGTAATCCTTAGCGCAAGCTTGTCATTGCTTACTGATGAACGTCCCTGCACACAACGTACCCTGGAAGACAACGGGCCGCCTTCTCTTCTGACATTTCGGTGGACGTCCATGCGTCGTTGGCGGCGTTAACACCGCCAACGGACAATCTCGCAAATCATCTTCTCGGCTTTCCATAATCAGCAAGCTCCGGTTTCGCCTATCCCTCCATGAAGCAACTCTCCGCATCCCACGAATTGCAAGAATTCACGCCCGGCGGGCGCAGCCGCGCGGCTCCAGCCCCGCGCCCTGTAATGATTCGTGTAATGGTGACAACGCGTGCAACATTCCCTTTCCAAACCACCCTTTCCGCACGCCAGCGGCTGGATGCTGCCGGCACACCGTGTCCCGTGTTTTTCATCCGCTGCACAAGGGCATCCGAACGCCCGCATGGCATCCCAGGGGCAAAATCGCTGACAAAGAAAATACAATGCGCATTCCCGGAACAGAAACACATATCAGAAAATCGAGCGAGATTGCAGGAAATTCCCGTCTGTCATTCGGCACGGGCCTTGGCCTCTAGTTTGCAAGGCCATCATCCGAGCCCGACGGGAACGGCTCCATCCGGCGGGAAAGACCCATTCCGGCCGGCATTGAGAATCAAAGGATGTCGCGTTCCACCGTTGACGGCGCGAGATTTCCGGCCTCCGCGGGCAGGCCGTTCTAAAGTGGAGATTCGCTCTTTCATTCCAATTGGAGCCCCGATCCCTGAAGGGAACGGCTCGGCGACCGCGAATCAAAGGCGCTTCCCGCTAGCCCGCTTCTTATTTTCCACTTGAACAAGGGATCCTTCGAAAGGTGCTCCTCTGCCCGACTCTCCGCCAGGAACAAATCGGTAAAATTATAACGAGCCATTTGGCAAATCGCTTTACGCCTTTCCCGTCCGCTCTGCCCAGGGCTCATTTCGCCAAACCCTTGTCACCGAACGCATTAGGATTTCTCCGCGCGCCTGGCCTGACCTTTGCTATCGGAGAAATGCGGTTTCCCGGCAGGCAAGAAATCCGACGTGTCTTCCGGAGGGCATCGGGCACTCACGGGGGAGTCTGCAACCCCATTGGGCCGAATCGCGGCAGCCAAGTCGCGGAAAAAAATCGCGCCCTTCGGCGAGAAAGGAAGAACATGCGAGGCTATGCGGTCCACCGGTCACGTACGATGAACATCTATGGCGAACCCATTCTCATCGCCTTGCAGGATTCCGCCATACGGGAATTCGTCTACGAATCCCTATGCCGTTTCGGATTGTGCAACTGCACGGTCGTCGAGAATGAAATGGCCGCCTTCTCCTGCATTTGGGCGGGCATCGCCGAATCGCCCTGCGCTCCGTACACCATGGTCATCGGGGATGATCCGCGGGCGGGAAACACCACCCTCGATCTGCCGCAGATTCTTCAATATCACCGGCTGTTCCGTAATATCGGGATCATCCTTCTGACCGACCACGAGCGAAAGCTAGGCTCACGGGATTATCGGATGCTCGTCGAATACCTTCCTGTAACCTTGACCTTTTCCCAGCTCGTCTCATCTGTGTATTCGGTGTGGCGGAAGTTGCAGCTATTCAGAGAAGGCGATTATGTCCATTAAACTCGATTCTCTCATTGCGGAAACGGGCACCAAGTTCCAAGTGTTTGTGCTTCCGCGCCACCTGAAGTCGTTCTCGTTGCCGGAGCTCATCCAGGTATCCGTCGCCCCCCAAGGCATCCGGCCGGGCCCCCGGGACGACCGGATGTATGTGTGCAACGCCGTCTCCAAGCGCCCCTACACCAAGGACTACCTTCCCCCGTTCCAGGGGCCGGTCCATCCCCCGGTGGGACCGGGGGAAGATGGCCATTTTAATCATCTTTCCGTTGATTCGCCTGAATTCGTCTGCGCCGCCGCTTACGCATCGGCGCGCAGGACGCTGGACATTTGGGAAGATTATATGGGGCGCAACATCGCCTGGCCGTTCCGCTTGGAGTTTGAAATGCTCGAGATCATCCCGCTGGCTCGCATGCCGGGCGCGAGGATCGGATGGGGATTCTTGGAGTTCGGCTTCGCCGGAAGGAGCAGCGACGAATTGGATCTGTCGCACCCATACGCCCTGAATATGGAAGCAACCGCGCGGGGAATCGGCCGCGACATCTTCCTCTCGGAAGTCGGCATCCCGCTCCGCTCGCAGCTCACGCCCGAGCTCGTCGGCGTGGTGAAAACCACCGAGGATATCTCCGCCCTTCTGGCCGTGCTGCATTCCCACAAGATTTTGAATCATCTGCTCGATGCGACCTCGGGTGACCTCTTCTCCCCCGACGTCATCGGGCGAATCGGGGAATTGTCCGAGGTGCCCTTCTTCCGTCTCGCGCTGAATCAGGAAACGATGTCCAGCGTGCCCACCAAACCCAGGTTCCACATGCCTCTCACGGGGGCCCTCGTGGAGCTACTGATCCAAGTGTTCAAATATGAATTGATATCATTGCAGATCATCGACCCGGAGCTGTTCGGGCGGCTCGAGAAGCTCTCTTATCCGGATAAAACCGACTATATGGTCCAAACGGAGTTCGACATCGCTTACCTTCGCTATAAGCCTGAATTTAAGATCTGCTTTCAAAAGGCGCGCGATTATTTGGGCATGCTGATCGCCCGTGCCTGGCCGGGACTTTCGTGCGAGTCCCTCACCTTCTTCGACGTCGGCTTGGCGCTTCTCTCGGCGGACCAATTCGTATCGGGCGGAAAGCACATTGCGACCTTGAGGCGATGCTTTTCACGGCGTGAAATCGGCCTCCCAAAAGCCACGATCGCCCTTGAACCCGCCAACCTAGTCCCCTCTCCAAACGTGTGAGCGGATTTTTGAGATTCCGGGCTCTCCGTCACTTCCAAAAATCAAAGCCCATCCAGGGGAGGGATTGCCGCAACCCGGCAAGGGCATATGACCAGGCATGCCAACCGTTCTACCCCCAGGTATCGATGATCTTTCCACGTGCAGGGAGTTTTGTGTCTGCGCGCAGGCTTTTCTCCGGCGGGCTCATCCCGGCCGACGGAACCGTCCCGAAGACCGGAAAATCTTCCCGAAAAGGCACTATCGTGATCACCTCGGGCTCGATGGGTTGTTGATATTCCGGCCATCGCTGCCTGCGGTTCCGCTTGTCCACGTCCACCACCTTGTCTCGCGTCCTTGTCGGATTTCCAACCCGAATGACATTCAGATTCCAATGCTGGCGTCGCCTGATATCCTCGCACCCAACGAGAGTGGGCCCGTTCTTTGAGTCTGCGCAGGAGCCTGCGCCGTTGGTGAACCTCCCAGCGGCGCGGCCGCCAATTCGGGCGCCACAATCACATCCGGCGCACCGTCGAGACCGCCCGCCTTACATGCTTGACTCCGATCGCGCCTTCGCTCGTTCTAGCCCTCCTCCACCTTGATTTTGCATGCACCCGCCTCCGTGTTCCACAAAGGCCCCGCCGAGGCATCATCCCGGCCCTGGTGCCAGTTGCCCTAGGAGAAGGTGAGCCAGTTCATGTCAGAGATAGCGGTCCGCCGCATAGGGATCGACATCCTTCGCGATCAGGATGATCCCCTCTTGCCGGAACGCGCATGCTTGAATTTGTCCGCCGGGATGCTGCACGGCGGTCCCCGCGTTCCGGCAGGCCCTGTCGACCTGGGCTTGGTGGGTGCGTACGACGCGGATACCCTGAATTTCCCTGGCGTTATACGGCGGCGAGGCGGCGCATCCCGAAAGCAGAACGGTCAGGATCAACGCGGCTTGACGGACCCGCCGCGTGTTTATACGCTCGCGCAACCCTGATCCCTCCGTTGACCCGGTGCGGTTTTAGGGTAGCCCTCGGTCGGGATTCACGGTCCCGGCTGAGGGCGCTGGTTCTCGTTTGTGCTCCTCGCATGCAGCGGACCATTCGTCTTGATTTACCAAACGAGGCGGAAATAATGGTTTCCGCATTTGAACCGGCCATCCACTGACCTTCGGATCCCCGCTCCGCGAAGGCAATAAAGTTGTTCCGAGGTGGCCCCCGCGGGGATTCTCACCACGATGATTCCCCAGATGGTCAAGACATTGATGCTGAATTCACGTCCCAAGTGCGCGCTGGGAACCCTCACTTCGCTGAACACGTCCAATTCTTTCCGAATCAGAAGAGGATGGGGCTTGTATGAAATGACCAGTCTCAAATCCTCTCCGTCGTCCTGGGGGATTCGAATTTCTTCTCCGTCCTCCAGGCCGGGAGGCAGCAAGATCTTTCGGAAGGCCCAGCTCCGAATCTCACCGCTTCCGTCGCAAATCACGCATGTGCCGCCGCCCTGGCCGTGGCATATCGGACACTCTTCGGAGATCTGGAACCGGATCGCCACCTCTCCTCCCCGGATGCCCTTGATGAACTCGAGTGGCAGGAAATAGCGGCGGCCCTGGGCGGCCGCGCCGGGATCCTCCCGTGCGGCTTCCTCGGCGGGCCTGCTGGCGACGTGGTCCATCAGCTCCCGGTAGGCGCTGCTCAGGATCAAGAATTTTCCTTCCATCTTCGGGTCGCCGCCGTGGCGATCCGGATGGTATTCGAATGCCAATTGCTTGAATCGCCGCCGGATCTTCTCAGCGTCCGCGTCGGCCGTAATCCCCAAGATTCGACAAGTCTCCTCCAATCGCTCCTTCGGCATAGCCAACATGCTCATCCCTCATCGCAAGGAACCAGTATTCAATGTTTCCGCAGGAATCCGGACAGCAATCACATCAAGTCCCGCTGAATACAGTTCACCCTAACTTTTTCTTTTCCTAACAAATTGCATACCAATCGAGGCGCACGGGAAAAATGACATGCCCGCAACGGAAGATGTAAACATAACGATCGATGTTCGAGCCGCTGGACGCGGCCTGGAAGACACCGAACTGGCAGGCACAAACGGCGCAGGTTCCCCAAAAAATGTTTCATCCTGCACTTCGCGAAGTTTCTTTCACTATATCCGCCTGCGCATCCACGTCGGCCGTGATGCGAGGGGAAATTGCGTAAATTCCCACAATCTCTGCAAACGTTGTTTCCAACCCCGCCGGGATGGCCTGCGCGGTGCGGGCTGAGGCGATTTACTGACTCACGGCATGTAAACCTTGCGGACAGAAACCATTCCAGCGCCGAGAGGAAAGACGGGTTTCGAAGCCCAGCGACGAAGCCATTTCTTATAGATTGACCCAGAGCGGTACGAGGTATCGGAGCAAAACAAGAAAATCTACGACACCGGAATGACAAATCAGGCAACAGCCACTCATCCCGTTTCGACCCTCAATCCCCAAGGCATGCCAGCGCAGCGGAGGATTCTTCGCGAGTCATCGGAGTTGTATCCCATCCGCATCGATCGTTTGCGCCGATTTCTTTCCGCGCCTCCGTCCATCCATCGCCCTCCTTTGGCATCCCCCTTGCTCTATCCATCAACGACCGAGAGACAGGTGGCCGGATCGTTGACATTGCCCAGGTCACCCAGTGCCCACACCCGGCGCCTCACCCGAAAGTTGAAGACGAGACGCTCAAGCCGGGCGTGCCGGAGCCCACCCATTCGGGACGTGCTCCGGCAGGCTGGAAAGGAGGTGACACCCACACGCAGTCGGGAACCCGCAGAAGCAGGCAGCACCAGAAACAGCACGAAATCGGGTCCAACATCAACGGAGGCAAAAAAATGCGTAGATGGAGTTGGGTAGCTCCAGCATTGGCCACCTCCCTCATGCTGGGAGCGGGGCCGGCGTTCGCGGACGTCTTTGTGGCCGTGGACGTCTTCAAGCGCAAGGATATTGACATCGTCGAGCGGATCGAGATCGCCAAGGCCGTGACCGTGAGTGCGTTTTTTGCCGGGGCGGTGGAAAAGGCGGCCGAGTCGGATGTCATCGTCGATCAGGTGAACCTGGGCAACCAAGCCTGCACCAACTGCGACGAGAAGACCGACACCCTTGTCAATTCCGGCAACAGCAACTCCGGCGTCCTGAGCATCAACCAGGCGGCGGGCAACATGAACAACCAGGGCAACGTGGTGAGCGCCGCTGTGGACGCGGTCGTCGGCAACGGCGGCGGCACTCCGCCGACCCCCTCCGATCCCACGGGCGTCGCCAATTCCCAGTCCGCTCTCGAGCAGGAGAACGGCGTGTTTGTGAAGTTCGCCTTCGACGTGACCGTCACGCCGGCCCGGCCGCTCGATGAGCGTTTTGAGAGTGACGTCGACTTCACCAACCTGTTCATCGTGGCCAACGGCAACACCGTGACGACGGTGGACATCATCTTCCGCGATGCCACCCTCCAGAACGCGGTCAACGGCAACAGCGGCATCGCCCAGGTGAACCAGAGCCCGGGCAACATGAACAACCAGGCGAACTCCCTGTCACTCGCCGTGTCTCTCGCCGGCAACGGCGTGGCGCTGGCCGAAGCGGACCTGGGGCAGATCAACGCCGTGAACCAGGTGTTCGAGTCCGACGTGGTGGGGTCGAGCATCGGCGTCAATGGCGACGATGTCCCGGCCGCGGTCGGAATCAACAAGAACGCGACCATCACGGGCTCGATCCTGGGGAACACCGGCATCGTCGGCGTGAACCAGTCGGCCGGGAACATGGCGAACCAGGCCAACAACGTGAGCTTCGCCGCTGTGACTCCAGGAAACTAAAGGCGAGCGAATTCAAGGGAGACCTGACTAATGACAAGGAAACTTCTGGGCATTGCCCTTGGCCTGTCGATGATCGCCTTGGCGCCTCCAGCGTATGCTTTCCTGGACAACACGGCGATCATCCTCAAGGACAAAGACATCGAAGTACTCGAGCACGTCCGCGTACTGAAGCGGATCGTGATCGCCCCGAGGCTTGAGCGCCGCGATTTCACGGGAGCGGCGGAGGCCCAGGCTTTCACGAACCAGGCGAATGTCCTGAACAGCGATGACGCCGTCCCGGGGACGCCTCCCGGTGACTCCGAATTCGACCCCATCTCGGGGCAGCCCCAGGATCTGGTCGGCTTCGGCTGGCTGAAAGAGGCACTGATCACCGGCTCGGTGAACGCCAACACCGGTATCGTGGGCGTCAACCAGGACGTCGGCAACATGGTGAACCAGGCCAACAACGTCGCCTTCGCCCTGACCACCGCCTCCGCTGCGATCGCCCATTCGCAGGCGGACAGCGATCAGTTCAACCTGGGGAACGAGCACCGTCACATCGAGGTCCTTCCGCGGAATCCCGACGGGAGCCTCGATCTCGCCACGATCAACGATCCCAACTTCGGGCATCTCAAGGCGACGATCACCGGGTCGGTCAACACCAACTCCGGCATCGTCGGAGTGAACCAGAACGCCGGCAGCATGAACAACCAGAGCAACACCCTGGCCCTGGCCGTCGCTCCGGGCGGCTCCGTGGCCCTCTCCGAGTCCGATCTCGGGCAGGTGAATGCCTTCAACGAGGTGGTGGAGGTCGAGACCGTCAAGCGCGATCTCATCACCGGCTCGGTGAACGGCAACACAGGCGTCGTCCAGGTGAACCAGAGCACCGGCAACATGAACAACCAGGCGTCGGCCGTCAGCATGAGCGTGCTCACCAGCGCGGTCAGAGTGAACGTCGTCGGCGCTCCGTAGTCTCTAGCGGGAGGGAACGACCCCTCTCAAAGGGGCGCCGGTGGGGCGGGGGCGACCCCGCCCCACCCGGCCCCTCCTCCGGCGGGGCAGAGAAAAAGTCCACGCGATAAGCGGGGTCCAGGTCGGATGGACATCACACGAAGAGGGCCTCTGATGAAGGCGATGGGACGAAAGACATACCGATGGCTGGCCGTCCTGGCCGTCGCCGCGGCGGCGGTGGGAGCTCCCTTGGGGGCGCAGACGGCGTCCGCCCAAGAGAAAGCGGCCTTCGAATCGACCGAGACCGGCTTCAAGTATTCGGTGACCGGCGCCGGGGATGTCGAGGCGATTGCGAACAGCCTCGGCATGGCCATCGCCGAGACGACCGTGAGCCAGGCCCTAATCGGAAACTATGTCGAGCAAAATAACGTCAACAGCCGCACCCTGATCCGTGATTCCGTCAGGAACAACGCCGGGATCATCACGATCAACCAAGAGTCCGGGAACATCAACAACCAGGCGAACTCCATCGCGGTGGCTCTGATCGAGAGGAGCGGGCCCACCTTCGTCTCCTTGAACAACACGAGGATGGCCATCAGCGCCGGCAACACCCTGCTCGTGAGGGGAGGCCACCGGGAGGACCGCATCGAGAACAGCCTACAAAACACGCGAGGCATCGTAGCCGTCAACCAGACCTCCGGGAACCTGAACCAGCAGTCCAACGCCCTCGCCCTGGGCGTCGGTCTCCGGCTCGGGACCGAGGCGGTCAGCGTCGCCGACGGCGATCTCGGCCAGATCAGCCTGAAAAACAGCATGGTCAAAGACGAATCGGATTCCCGCACGAGAATGGACATCCTGGTGGACTCGTTCGGCGGTTTCTTCGGCATCGCGCAGATATCCCAATCGGCCGGAGATTCGAACATCGTGAGCAACACGGCCGCGGTTTCCATCACACGGCTGGAGGCCCGATGAATACGTGCGCAAAAACCGCCGTCGCGTGCGCGGCTTGCCTGCTCGCACTGACGCTGAGCATGCCGGCTGGAGAGGCCAGCGTCGTGGCGATTCCTGGCGCCGGAGGCGGAATCCGCCTGAACAACATCCACGTGAAGACGCTGGTGGACATGCGCTTCAAGCAGATCGTCCGGCAGCAGTACGACGTCAGCTGCGGCGCCGCGGCGGTCGCGACCCTGCTCAAACATTATTTCGGCCGGGAGCAGGCGACCGAAGAAGACGTTCTGAGAAGCATGATCAAGATCGGCGATCAGGAGAAGATCCAGCGCTTCGGATTCTCCCTTCTGGAAATGAAAAAATATACAGAAATGCTGGGATACACCTCGCGTGGATTTCGCCTCAAGAACATCGATGTGCTGACGCGCCTGAAGGTCCCCGTAATCACCCTGACCAATGTCAGGGGATATGCCCACTTCGTCGTCGTCAAAGGGGTGCGGGGGAACCGCGCCTACATCGCGGATCCTGCGTTCGGGAACCGCGCCGTCCCGCTGGATGAGTTCGAAGCGTCATGGAACCAGGTGATCCTGATTGTGATAGGAAATTCGGTCACGGCTGACAACACGTTCGAACTGCAAGACGCAGTGAAAACGGAGAACTCGACCCTGGCGTCAATCCTGAGCAGAGTGTCGTTCATCCACACGACGGTGACGCCCGGCGTCGGAGAATTCTAACCTCGGGAGACAGAACGACATGAAAAAGGCTTTTGTTCTGGGGTCCATTTTGGCTCTCCTTCTGGCTCCCGTCCAGAGCGTCGCGGGCGAGCGCGGGAAGCGCCCTTCCTTTGCGGAAGCGCAGCTCGTCATGCTGCAGCAACACGCGAATCCGCTGCCGGACGAACAGTTGAGCGATTTGCGCGGTGGCTTCAACGGTTTGGCCTTCCGGGTCATCTTCGAGGGATTTGCGAACTCCAACGGCGACCGCAACTTCAACCTCCAGGTGAACAGCAACACCGAGCCCTCCTCCAACGGGGGCCAGGTGACCACCACCGGCCAGGGAGACGGCGAAGCCAAGATCATCGCGTCGGTCGGCGGGTTTGGGGCGGCCCGAGGCGTATTCCAACTCGCGCAGGTCCCGGGGAACAACAATGTGATCACGAACAATCTCTTTATCCAGCTCGTTCTGCTCAACACCGGCGGAACGGAAGTCCTGCGCCTCTCGGACATCTTCGGGCCCGGGCAATAGGGGAATGTGAGGAACCGGGATGATGCGCCTGGAGAAAATGAGGACGCTCATACGCATCTTGTGCTTCATGCTGCTTGCGTCGCCCTTTGGTCTGGAGCGGGCCGGCGCGGAAAATCCCGCCTTGCTGAAGTCGGATTGCAGTCCGAGAGAGGCGCCCTGGCATTCTACGACGGTTGAAAACCTGCGCCTGGAATCATCCATCCTGCATGAACGGGTTATGACGATAGCGACCCACGGCTGTTCGGATATGCAGTCCATTTCGGAGTTGGAACTGGGCAGCGTGCGAGGCGGGGAATCCGGCGACGCCAGTTTCACTCCGCCCGAGGCCGCAAAAGAGCAGGACCCCTCCCTCGGCGGCGCGGACGCTGCGCCCGAAAGCTCCATTTCCGAGGTTCCGCCAGCCAACGGCGAAAAGAAGCGCGTCCGCGTCGAGATCAAACGGAACACCGCATCGGTCCGCAACGAGGAAAGGAATACCCGCCTCTCCACCTTTCGAGACGTCGCTCTCGTGCCGACATTCGGACCGTCCTTCGGTACCGGCTCCCCCACCCCCAACGGATTCTCTTCCCGCCTGATCCAGAATACCGCGCCGACAAGGTAACATGCCCCAAGGCGCCGCCTCGAGAGATACCTCACAAACCATCTCGTCCACCCTGTCCACCTGTCACTAGCCCCATCGAGGAACCCTTCTCCGCCGCAGCCTCCTGTATCCGCTCGGGCTCCCGCTCCCTTCCATAAGTACAGGCCGAAAGAAGCACAGCCCGAAGGAAGTCGCAAAAGGAGACGCGGGATCATCCTCCTTCAAAATATCTCCAGATAACGTCACATGATGAACAAAAGGTCATGTTTCTTAACACCGCGTTTCATAAAAGCGTATACAGCCTTACACCCGAAAATCCTTCGCCCGTATGGGTGTTCCGCCGCTTCACAAATCGGCTGTCTTTGGGATTTACATAAGCGGACCACACCCCCATCCCCTTCTCCCAATTCAAGCCGCAATTCCGACATGATCTTAGAATTTCACTTGGCCCGTAATTTGCTTTTTCATAGGCGGACTGCCAGCGGGATTCCCGGCGTGGATCGCATCGCAGGAAGCGGAGGGTGAGACTCTTGCGCCTTCTTGAGACGAGGCGAGAGCTAGCCCAAGGGGAAGTCCAAAGAACTCCACGCGTTGCCGATCTGGGAATCCTTGCAAACCGGCGGCAACGAAACGCCCGAGGGGAGACATGCCATATTCCGCCCATGATTTGCCTGACACCTGCTTTTCCGATGGCACCCCAAACCAGTCCGACGCACCCGGCTTTACGCCTCCCGTCCACGTCCTGGAAAGAGGAAAGCACCCGAAGGAAATCATCGCCGACAGCCCGGGGATGCAGGAGGTCTTCCAGCAAATTGAGAAATTTGCCTCCTCATCGGATGCCTCGATCCTCATCACAGGGGAGACCGGCACAGGCAAGGAAGTCGTCGCGGCCTTGATTCACAAGAAAAAGCTGCGGCGTGCCGATGGTCCCTTCGTTGCGGTCAATTGCGGCGCGATACCGGGCCCGCTCCTCGAGTCCGAGCTATTCGGGCACGAAAAGGGGGCATTCACGGGGGCGTATGCCCTCAAAAAGGGGAAGGCCGAGCTCGCGCACGGAGGCTCGCTGTTCCTGGATGAGGTCGGGGAACTGCCCCTGACGCTCCAGGTCAAATTGCTGCGCTTCCTGGAGACGCGCCAGATCGACCGGGTCGGCGGGACCAGCGCCAGGAACATCGACGTCCAAATCATCAGCGCGACCAACAAAAACCTGTTCGAGTCCGTCAAGAAGAAAGAGTTCCGAGAGGATCTGTACTACCGCCTGGCGGTCTTGTGCATACATCTGCCGCCTCTCAGGGAACGCGGCGACGACGTGCATCTCCTCGCCTACCAATTCCTCGAGAAGTTCGCGCGCGAGTTGGGCCGGCCCGTCAAAGGCTTCACGCCCGAAACCTTGCGGGCCATGGAGTCATATCCCTGGCCGGGCAACATCAGGGAGCTGCTCAACAAACTCCGCAGGGCGGTCGTGATGGCGGAAAACGAGTGGCTCTCGCCCTCGGACCTGAGCCTCGATCCGGAGAAGGACACCCCTGACCTCTTGAATCTCCCGGAGGCAAAGGAAAAAGTCGAACATGAATATCTGCAAAAGGCGCTCTCGCTCAGCAAAGGCAATATCTCGCGCGCTGCCAGGCTGCTGAAAATCAGCCGTCCGCATCTTTACACCCTGATGCGGAAGTACCGCATAAAAAAGGGATGACATGGCACTTCACGCGAAATGCCGGGCCTTTATTGCCGGCGCTTTTCCTCCAAGGAGATCGTCCATGAGACCGGCAAGAATATTCTGGGCCGCCGCAGCTCTTCTCCTGGCGATGGCCTCTCATTCGGCCGCCGCAGAATTGCGCGTGGTCCGCCTTTCCTTCACGAACGGATGGAACGCCCTGCCGGCCCTGGTGGCCATCGAGCGGGGCTTCTTCGCCCAAGAGGGCCTCGTCGTCAGCGGCTTGGCGGTCCCCTCGGTGAACGCCATCGGCAACTCTTTGCTGGCCGGCTCGTCGGATCTCGCCATTCTGCCCCAGCGCAACTTTCTGAAGATGGCGCAGCTGAAGATGCCGATCCGCGCCATATCCATAAGCGGCTGGGACACCCAGATGCAGCTCGTAGTGCCCGCGTCGGACGCTCGCACCAAGTCATTGAATGATCTCAAGGGGAAAAGCATGGCCCTGGGCGTCGCCTCGAACGCCTTGCCCGCGTTCATCCGGCTGCTCAACCAAAGCAACATGACCCTGAAGGATGTGGAGATCCGATTCTTGGACTCCTCCAAGCTCACCCAGGTGTTTCCGGCGAAAATGGCGGACGCCATTTTCGAGACCCGGCACTTCACCGATGTGATGACGATGAAAAAACTGGGAAGGGTCGCCGTAGGACACGAGGAAATCAAAGAGAAGATCGGCCTAATCCAGAGCGACCCTCTCCTCGCACGCCAAGAGTTCATCGAGAAGGAGCCGGAGACCGTCCAACGGTTCGTGAACGCGTGGGTCAAGGCGCTTCAATACATTCAACAAGACTCCAAGGATGCCTCCCGCGTCCTGACCATCTTCTTCCACCGCCTAGGGGTGGCCTCGGTGGACGAGAAGCTCGCCCATTCGTGGGTCACGTATTCCCGCCACGACCGGTATTTTTGGTCGGAGAGCGACATTGCCGACGCGAAGTATAACGCCTGGGGCCTCAAGGAGGCCGGCCAACTGAAGGCGGTGCCGGAGGATCTCGAAAAATACATTGACAACCGGTTCGCCCGGAAGGCGATGGAGAAGTTGAAGGCGGAGTTGCCTCCCTCCCCGGCGGCGAAATGAGCGTCCCCATCCGGGCCGGACGACCGGACCGGATGCTGGGCGCATGCATGACCTCCTACCTGAACAGATTGAACGTGATGGGAAAGCTGATCGTAAGTTGAAAGTCGGGCGACTGCTCCGAGAGGCCGATGGCGACCGCCATCAGGAGCGACATGTTGGGAGCGATGGTAACGGAGGTTCCGAAGGAGAGCCTTGCGTCCGTAAAGTCCGTCCCTCTCACCTTCACGCCGTTCCGCTCCGTCTTCGCCTGATCCTGGATGATGAATGACATATTCATCGAAACCCGTTCGTTGATCGCGAAGTTCAGGCCGGCGAACAAGTCGACGACATCGCCCGGATCGATGTCGCCCGTCGCTCCGCCGATGGAGCGCTCGAGATTGAACGTATAGCCCCCTCCCGCGAACAAAACGACGGGATCCGTTCTCCAGACAAACGTGACGCCCGGTCCCGCGCTATAGAAGCCCGAGCCCGTGGGCGCCTCGGTCAGACGCACATCCCCCGCGCCGACCGTCTCGGTGCTAATATCGAAGGAGTCCTTGCCGGTGCGGGATTTCCCGCGTAAGCGCAAGATGACATCGGGAATCGCCCCCTGCCCGATGATGGGCTGGTAAAGGATCGAACCCTCGACGTCGCCGATGCCCGAGCCAGTGATGGTTCTGCTGCTTTCAGCGTTGGTTCCAACCTGGATGATTTCCTCGTCCTTGCGCTGAATGAAGGGAACCCGCGTTTCGAGTTGCACGCGCGGGAGCAGGCCGTAACGGAGCGTCACCGCCTCGGTGTATATGTCGCGATCCAGCCGGTCGACCCGGATCGAGCCGATGACGATCGCCTCGAACACGGTGAAGCCGTTGATCACGACGCGGTTCGCGGTAAACCGGGACCACTCGAAACTCGGCTCGATCTGAAGCGTCCCGGGGGCCAGGAGGATGGCCCCCCGCTCCAGCAGCAAGGCCTCGCGCGGTTTTTCACTCGCCGGGCGGTCACCCTGGGTGGGGCCGGAAGGTGGCGTCGTCGGCGCAACCGGGGTCACCTCCCTGGGGGGCTTGGGGGCGGGCTCCGGCGCCTGCGCAAGGAGCAGGTCTCCTGCCCCCCTCTCCGCATATAGGTCGGGGCGCTCCAGGGTCAGCCGATCCAACAAGCCGCCCGATCCGTGCAGGCTGATCCCCAGGCCTGGCCTCCAGCCTTGCGCTGGCTGGCCGTAGGCCAAACCGTGCAACAAGATGAGCACCACAAAGCTGCCAACGCCCACCAGCGCCGAAATCACGAATTTGCCGACACAGCCGGCTGCACGGCCCGACGAAGTACGCCATCGAATTTTCACGGCTTATTCCTCTCCCCTGAGAAAAATGGAAATGATTCCATCCATCCCGGCGAAAATTGTTCGTCCCGCCCAAAGCGCCCGCCAAGGAATGGGAACGAGAAAGAGCAAACCGTAAATTACATTTACACAAGTAAATTCCTTGAATACGCGACATTCCCCGAATCAACAGAACAAATTCCCTCATCACGAGGGATGTCCGCTTTCAAATTTTCCTCACCGGCCAATCTTCATCCCTCCCAGTCCCCATCCCGCCGCGATGAATGCTTCGAAACGGGGACCGCTCGGGCACATCCTCTCCATTCCGCCACGATGAATGCATTCACCTCCTGTGTGCATGCTCTCCTCAAGCAAGCACATCGCATGCCGCCATTTTTGATCGGCCCACGGCAGACGCAGGGAAGGAGCCGTACCTCCCTCCACGGCTTTTCGTTACAGGTGATCTGGGATTTGAGACTACGGAAAATCCAAAATATAATTAATAGTCTACCTTCGACTCATATGAGAACAGTCCGGGAATTGGCCATCTACAAAGGAATGCACGACCTCCCCGGACGCTTTATCCGCAAACCCTGGCATCTTTCTTTCAGAATACCCTATGTTGGAATATCTAATATCCCCTTGGAGCAAGGAGAATTGATCGAAAATTCTCATATGCCTAAAAAGATAACTGAATATTGTAAAATTTGCTTACGGGTATTTTAAGTTGATTTTTCTAGTCTTAAAGAGCACGAAGGGATATAATAATTCTGATATGGATATACTTTGATAAGGGTTACGGAAAATATTGCAAATAATTCAGGAATATCCTGATATCGCTTTTTTGCGGAGGTATTCAGATGATCGCCCGAATCCTTCTTGTGGAAGATTGTGTGAAACAACGCACAATGATCCGGCATGGGCTCAACGAATTCGGCTTCGAGATCATCGAGGCCGACAATGTTGAGAATGCGAAGGAAAAACTGCGGCATCATATCCCTGATATTTTCGTGATCGATCTGCACCTTCCCGGCCGCGACGGCTTCGATTTTTGCGTCGACATTCAACAAGATCCCGCGCTGACTTCCATCCCGCGGCTCATGCTGACGGGGGATTCGACGATGGATAACCAGCTTCTTGGACTCTCGGAGTATGTCGACGATTACGTCACGAAGCCCTTCCGGCTGGAGCTCCTTAACGCGCGCATCAAGGCCCTGCTCCGCCGGTACAACCCTTATCTGCTATCTGACAACACCAGTTCCGTTGACCTTCAGGCGCTTCCCGAGAGCAACGACGCCTATCCGACTTTTGGCAGCGGGATCATCGGAGCATCGAAACCCATGCTGGATGTGTTCGCCTCGTTGAAAAAATTCGCCCAGGCGAACGCGCCAGTCCTGATCACCGGAGAGAGCGGCACTGGGAAGGAGCTTGCCGCACGCACCATCCACGAACGAAGCAGCCGTTCGGGCGGACCGTTCGTCTCCATCAACTGTGGGGCCATCCCCGACAACCTGCTGGAAGCCGAACTGTTCGGCTACGAGCGGGGCGCCTTCACCGGCGCCCACGCCCGGAAAAAAGGCAAGGTGGAAATGGCCCATGGCGGAACGCTGTTTTTCGACGAGATTGGAGAGTTGTCCTTGTCGCTCCAAGTGAAGCTGCTGCGCTTCCTCGAGACATACAGGTTCGAGAGGCTCGGGGGGATGGAATCCCTGAAAGTGGACGTTCTCTTCGTCGCGGCCACGAACAAAAACCTTCAGCGGGCCATTGAAGCAGGAACATTCCGCGAGGATCTATATTTCCGCCTCGCCGTTCTCTCGCTCGAGCTTCCGCCTCTTCGCACGCGGGGAGAGGACAAGATCATCATCTCGAACGCGCTCCTGAAGCGTTTTTCGCAGGAGGCTCGCATCAAGGTGGAGGGCTTTGCGCCGGATGCGCTGAACGCTATCCGCATGCACCACTGGCCCGGCAATGTGCGCGAGCTGGCCAATTGCATCCGGAGGGCCCTTGTGATGACGGATCACAGATGGATCCGAAAGGAAGACCTCAATCTGTCGAAAGGGAGCGATGGAATGAGGGTGGAAGTCCCCGGCTCGTTGCATGAGGCCAAAGAACAAACCGAGCGCATGTTCCTGGAGGAGGCCATTGCTCGTCACAAGGGCAACCTTTCCAGGGCCGCCCGTGAACTGGGCATCAGCCGTCCCACCCTGTACGGCCGGATCAAGAAATACAACCTGCGCCCCGATGCATTGGGCAATTCATGAGCGGTGGAGATGAGCATCACGCTGCACGGCAATGCGTTCGCCCCGCATCCGTCCGATGCGATCTTCTTCATTCCGTATGAGAATGTCATCCATCAAGACGCCCAATCCTGAACTCGCCAGGGTCCTCCATCCGGTCAGCGAGGAGGCGCGAGCCGCCTTGCGGGGCGACACGGTCATCATGCTGCTGATGGACCTCACGGGCAGCACCCCCGCGAGCGTTCTGTACCAGGCTGGATTGCCCTTCGTTGCGGCTCTTGACGAGAGTCTCAACGAGCACATGAGCTTCCTGCTTCAACGCGCCCTGATGCACGGGCGACCCGAAGTGACCAATTGCCTGGCTCCCGGGGCCATTTATGAAAAAGTCTTTCGGAAGATGGGCTTCACAACCTTGCTCGTCATCCCGTTTCACGCCGACCCCAAGACGATCATGGGGTTGTTCATATGCTCCAAAGAGCGGCAGGAATACTCCTCGGCCGACATACAGCTCGCCGAGCTTTACGGCCGGCTCATTGCGTCCCTTCTGGAGACATTCGAGCTTGGGAAGCTGTACGAAATCAGCAGCCGGACCATGCAGTTCATGCCCGGGGCCTTGCGAAAGTTGAGAGCCCAGGAAGACTTGCTGGAGATCATCCAGGCCGCCTTCCGCGAGTGCAAGCCCGTCATGGGCACGGATCGCAGCGTCCTCATCCTGCTCGATCCGGACACGAACGAGCTCCTCTTTTTCAAGTCCGATGCCGTCTCCGCCCGGTTCATAACCCGCCTCAAGAATTTTCCGGTGCCACACCCCTTTTTCCATCGCATGCTTCCTCAACCCAACCTGGGCGGGTCCGTTGTTTTCCCTGACGCCACCAAGGATCCGGAATGGGGATGGGTGCAGGTAGAGGAGGGGCACCAATCGTTCATTGGCTACCCACTTTGCTGTCAGAACCGGACCTCGGGTTTTCTTTTCTTCTACTGGACGAGCCCGCAAAGGCTGGACGACATCCGATATCTGATGGGAGAACTTTTCGCCGACCAGGTCGCCTGCTCCATCGCTCAAGTCCAGGCCAAGAACAGACAAGATGGTTTCCGGCGGATCACGGATAACGCCGCCGATCCCATTCTGGTCCATGACCTGAACGGAAAGATTCTTTACGCCAACCCGAGCGCCTGCCGCGCGCTTGGCTATTCATCCGAGGAGATCCTCGGCCTCTCCGTGGACGCTGTTGACCTGTACTGCCAGATCGCCACCTCGCGGCTGGAATGGGATCGGACGCGAGAGAATGAAGCGAAAACCGCCGAGGGGTTCTTCCGACGGAAGGATGGGAGCACCTTCCCCGTCGAGATCAGCCGCAACCGCCTGGACAGGCGTGGAAGCCCCGCCCTCATTGCATTCATCCACGATGTCGCGCGGTACAAGGAAATCGAGGACAAACAAAAAAAGATGATCGATGAGGCACACGCCACCAACAGGGCCAAGAGCTTCTTCCTCTCTACGGTCTCCCACGAACTGAGGTCTCCGCTCAATCAGATTATCGGCTACTGCGACATCATGATGATGGAGTCCCCCGATAAGGCCGAGATGCTCAAATCCATTCTGAATGCGGCGGAGCATCTGATGAAGCTTGTCGAGGACCTTACCGACATTGCGAATCTGGGCCGTCACAACATGCAGCTCCACTTGCAGGAGGTCCCCATCAACGAGTTGGTCAAGCATCTGACCGAAAGCCGGAGAGAGTCCTTCCCCGGCAAATTCCATCTTTCGCTCCGGCTCGACCCCTCCAACCCGCGCTGCATCTGCGATCCCACCCGGGTGAACCAGATCCTCACCAACCTTCTCGACAATGCCATCAAGTATTCGCCCAATGGGGGAACGATTTCCTTCGGCTCGCAGGAATATCCGACCGAAGTGTGGGTCTCCGTCAGCGACGAGGGGATCGGGATTGACGAAGCCGACAAAGAGGTCATCTTCGAGCCTTTCTACCAGGGGGACAGCGGCTTCTCCCGGCGCTTCGGCGGCCTGGGAATTGGCCTGAGTCTGGTCCGTTCCATGGTCATCATGCAGGGCGGTCGCATCTGGGCCGAAAAAGGCGAATCGGGAAAAGGCAGCACCTTCACGTTTTCCCTGCCCAAGTTTTAGGCCAACCGGAAAGGGCAGGAGACGGCTCTTGCTGACCCTCCTTCTCGCCCCAAAGGGTGGCCGGGGGTGCCGGCCCGCATCCGTGCGGAAGCTTGCGGCACGAGGTCCCGCATAGGCTTCATGAAGCCATCGACTTTCTTTGAGGACCTAACCGGGACGTGGATGGTGTTGGCGGGGACAACACATCGCATTCCCCCATTTTCACAGGCGTTTCACCTCAACTTGATATCCTTTTCCGCTTTTTTACGGAGTTTTACGCCCTTTCACGCCCATTTTCGGCCAATTTAAACCGAAAAATCCGCCAAATCATTTCGCAAATAACACGGGAGGCTCAAACGGCTCAGGCGCCCTCGACGGCGCGGGCCTCTACAGCATCGGAATTGGCCCGCCGGCGGGGAGCATCCGTCACCGCCATCGATCTCGGACCCGCGGTATTCGCGCCCGGCGCGTTTCCTCATCCTTTGTCTTTTTTCTGCTTTCCACCCTTCTCCTCCGGCTCCCTCGGAATGGCCCCGGACAAGGCGAACGGAATCCCTCCCCCGCTCGTGCCGCCACCCTCGTCTCCCACCACATCCGGCAAGTGCCTGGCATCGAGGCCGGGTTTCGTTTTGTCCTCATTTTTCTTTCGCGCGCCCGGGCCGCCGGCCGCCTCAGCCGTGCCTTTCCGTCTCGCATCTTCTCGATTCATTTTGGCCTCCTTAAGGCTTGAAAATTTCACCTTCAAGCAATATGGGCGGCTGGTTTTCCCGGATCAATGAAATGCCTGGAGGCGTGGGAGAGGCGGATGCCGCTAGAATCCCCTTTGATTTCGTTTCTCGCCGCTGGGGGCTTTTCCGCATGCTTCGAAGAGAAATGGTGAACGAGGACTTTCGGGCCCAACTGCGCGAATGGCGTGTCCAGCGGGCGCTGTGGATTCTTCTCATCCTGATTTTGATCAGCGCCCTCGCCGGAGCCTTCGGCGGGGGGCCGCTCAGCCGGGCGGTGGCGGGAGACGCGGCGGAGTCTTTCTGGCTGGAGTATGAGAGATTCGGCCGCTACAAGTCGACGAGCCTTCTGAAGGTGCATGCGGGGGAAAGGACGGGGCGAACCATCGCGCTCCGCCTCTCCAACGATTACCTGGATCAAATCGAAATCGAGAGAATCACGCCGGAACCGGCGTGGACCGAGACATTCTCCACCCACACCGCGTTTCATTTCGCGGCGGGCGCCGGCAGTACGCTCCTCGCCACCATCCAATTCCGGCCGAAGCGCATCGGCCGCATCCATGGGGCGGCCGGAGCGGGCGGAGCGTCCCTGCCGTTCGCGCATTGGGTATACCCGTAGGGAATTGCCCCGCCGGCACACATCCCCCTTTGGCCAAGCTGCCTCGAGGCGATCATGGAACCCGTCCTTCGCGCCACGGCGATTTACCTCGTGCTGATGATCCTCTTCCGGGTGATGGGCAAGCGCTCGCTGGCCCAGATCACGCTGTTCGATTTCGTCTTGCTGCTCATCATCGGGGAGGCGACGCAGAACGCCTTGCTTTCGGACGATTATTCGGTAACCAACGGCGTCCTTGTCATCATCACGCTGCTGATGGTGGATTTGGGCTTCAGCCTGTGGAAGGAATACTCCCCTCGCATGGAAAAGGCCGCCGAGGGGACGCCTCTCGTCCTGGTGGAGGACGGCAAACCGCTCGACGACCGCATCCAGAAGGAACGCGTCAACAACGAGGACATCATCGAGGCGGCCCGGCACCAATACGGACTATGGAAGATGAGTCAGATCCGGATGGCGATTCTGGAGAAGAACGGGGGCATCACCATCATCCCCATGGAATTGCCTTACGTGACGGAGACGATTCGGCGAGAGCTGGACGCCCGCTTGGGCCGCTCCTGAGCCTGCTGACTAGCGGCGCCATTTTCCCCGGAGGCGCCCGCCCAGGCGGTTCAGCCGCTCCATCAGGCGCTTTGCGGGAGGAAAATCGACGGCGAGGAGGGAGAGCCCCAGGGGAATCATCCAGAAGCCGACGATGGGCAGGAACCCCGCGAATCCGGAAATCGTCAGCAGCAAGCCCAGGGGAACGCGCAGCCAGAACAAGGAAGGCTTCTTCAGCCATTCGAAACCGCGCCGGAGCCCTCCGGCGGGGCCGCTTTCGCCGGAACGTGATTGCCGATGCGGGGGCATGAGATTTGGATGGCCCTGTCAGGGATGCCTATTGAACAGCGGACCGCAGGAGGAGGGCGGCGTGATCCGCGCCCGCCGCCGGAGCGCCGGCCGCCATCCTCCTGATGAGAGGATGGCGGCGCGGCCGGCTCAGCTATCTCCCTTGCATTCCCTCTCCGGCCCGTTCGATATCCCTGCCCATGCCTCTCCACGTCTCGCACCCGGAGAGCGCGAAGCTTCCCGCGAGAAGAACCGCGGCAAGGAACACCCTGAGCATCCAATTCGCCTTGATCATCTCGTTCTCTCTCTGTTTCATGGGGAATGAAGCGGCGTGTCTCTTTTTCAGCCCGGAGCGGCATGGCGCGGCCGGCTCGCCTCATCTGCCTTGCATTTCTTCTCCGGCCCTATCGAGATCCCGGCCCATGCCTCTCCACGTCTCGCACCCGGACAAAGCGAAGCTTCCCGCGAGAAGGACCGCGGCAAGAAACAACCTGAGCATCCAATTCGCCTTGATCATCTCGTCCTCCTGTCGTCTCATGGGGAAATGGAGCGGCGAGCGTCGTCTTTGGCCCCATCAGGCTCTCAGCGCCCCCGAATGGCATCTCCGAGGTTTTCCATGTCCCGCCCGAATCCTCTCGCGGTTTCGCAGCCCGTCAACGAAACCGAGCCCGCCAAGAGAGCGGCCGCCAGAAACAATCTGAGAATCCAGTTCGCATTGTGCATTCGTCACCTCCTTGCCTAACCACGAACCAGAGAAAAATTCTCCCAGTTCTTGAATTAACGTACCATTGGCCGGGGCCCGCTCCATTGAGCCCCTCTCCTGAAATCTGCGTCTTTTTCCGCTGAACTCCGTCCGGAAGAAACCTGAACTTTCGCTTCGAATGCGAACCCGCTCATGCCTGGGAGCGCATGCGAAAGCGGGGGCAGGGCTCTTCAGCCCTCGGGTAAAAAGCCGTGCGAATCCTTGCCCGCCAGCGCGACGGTCCCTAGATAGAAAAAAGGAGAAAAAACGCCGGCCGGTTCTTACCACGTTGAAAAGAGGGAGAGGTCGCCAGCTCACTTAAGGAGATCTTCTATGGCCGTATTCACCAAGCCGCATCCTCCCAAGACCACCCGTGGCGTCTCCCGGAAGACCCGGCTGGGCTCGGGGGCGCTGCAAGAAGGCGTGCTCGCGGGTTTGATAGGGGCCGCTATGATCGCCGTCTGGTTCCTGCTGGTCGATACGCTGCAGGGCCGGCCGTTCCACACGCCGGATATGCTGGGAAGGGTCTTGTTCCAAGGCGCGTCCCCGCTCGCGGCGGGGCCCGTTTCGTTCCAGACGGTGTTCCTCTTCACCTGGATCCACACGTTCGCCTTCATGGCGATCGGCGTGGCGGCGGCCTTCCTCATCCGGTTGGCGGGCCGGAACCCGAACTATGGGTTCGGGGTGCTGCTCCTGCTCGTCATCGTGGCGTTCGAGTTCACCGCCTTCTCCCTCGCCTTCGCCCGCGAAGTGATATACGCGATCACCCTTCCCTTCATCCTGATCGGGAATTTCCTGGCGGCGGGGGCGATGGCGTATCACTTCTGGCGCTGTCACCGCGGGATGAGGGTCTACCCTTGACGCGCCCGAATCCGGGCGAGCTCAGGAGAACGGAGCGCGGCGGATGAGGGTGTAGATGGCGCCGCCGGGGCGGAGGGCGCTGCGGAAGAGCCCCGCCTCTCCCATCCGGAACCGGGGCGGAGGAGAGAGCCAGCGGCCCTCGGCGGCGGCGAGCTCTCCCTCGAGTCCCGCGGGCGGGCGCCCTTTCACGCGGCGGCGGGCGAGGGTCAGGTGCGCGCGGAAGGGGCGCTCCTCGGCCGGGAATCCGGCCGCGTCCATTTCTTCCAATAGCCTCTCCGCGAAATCCGCCAGCGGCCCGGGGGTCCGCTCGGGCCCTCCCCACAGCACGCTCGGGCTCCGCAGGTGGGGGAATACACCGAAGCGGTCGAGAGGCATCTCGAAGGGGCGGCACCGCGCCGCGGCGGCTTCGAGTACATCGCCGGCCCGGGCTGCCTGGGATTCGCCGATATCGCCCAGAAAGCGCAGCGTCAGGTGGATGTTCTGGACGGGTGTCCAGCGGAATTCGCCGAGCGCTGGAAGGGAGGTCAGGGATTCCTGGAGCGCGCGGAGCTTCCCCGCTTCCTCGGGCACCAGGGGGATCGCCAGGAAAGCGCGCATGGGAGTCCCCTCGGAGCGGGTCACGCCCCTCCTTCCAGGACTTCGCGCAGGAAGCGGAGCGCCGCTTCGGCCGTCTGCACCTGGATCGAAATGCGATCCCCTTGGAAGTGCTGCTCCCGGCAGCGGGTGCCCGAGGGAAGGGACACGGCCATGAAAACCGTCCCCACCGGCTTCTGCGGCGTCCCCCCCGAGGGCCCGGCGATGCCGGTGACCGAGAGGGCGGCTTCGCTGGCCGCCGCGCGGCGTGCGCCCTCGGCCATGGCTTGCGCGCATGGCTCGCTCACCGCTCCATGGGCGGCCAGGAGATCGGCCGGGACCCCGAGCTCCTCCATCTTGGCTTCATTGCTGTAGGTGATGAAGCCCCGGTCGAAGTAGCCCGAGCTCCCCGGGACGTTCGTGATGCGGTGCGCGATGAGGCCCCCCGTGCAGCTCTCGGCGGTGGCTATCTTCCACTCCCTCCGGAGCATCTCGGGGCCCAGCCACTCTTCCAGCTTCTCGGCCAAAAAAATTCCTTTCCTTCAATCGATCAAAAGAGAGAAGTGGCCCGCGCGACGGCCAGAAGAACCCATCCGGCCGCGCCCGCGGCGAGGTCGTCCGCCATGATGCCCCACCCGCCGGGCAGGGACTCCAAGCGCCTCCAGGGCTTCGCGATGTCGAGCGCGCGGAAAACCACCAGGCCCGCGGCCAGGAGGGCGAGGGAAGGCTCCGCCCCCAGGAGGCAGAGCATCTGCCCCGCCGCTTCGTCGACCACCACCTCGGGAGGATCCTTCCGATCCACCTCCCGCTCCACCGCGCCGGCCGACCAGAGGCCGGCCGCCGCGACGAGGATGAACAGGACGAAGGGGAGCCAGGCGCCGGCCTGATAGGCCGCCCAGTAGAGCGCCAGACCCGCCGCCGACCCGGCGGTGCCGGGGGTCAGCGGGAACCGCCCGAGGCCCCCCAGGGTGGCGACCATCCAGGCCGGAGACGCCCCGGCGCGCCGCTCCGCCGCCCGCGCGTTCACCGCCGCCGCGCCCGGGCGGCTTGGCCGTTCAGGCAGGTCCGCGCGAATTCGCGCGCCCAATGGTCCGCCGCCAGGACGGCCTCCACGCCGGAGGCGGGGGCTCCGGCGTGGGCGTCGAGGGCGGCGCCCACCACGGCGGGGATGTCCATGAACCCGACTTCTCCCGCGAGGAAGGACGCCACCGCCTCCTCGTTCGCCGCGTTCAAGACGGCCGCCGCCGTCCCTCCCTCGCGCAGGGCCGCCTTGGCCAGGCACAGGCAGGGGAAGCGGTCGGAGTCGGGCTCCTCGAAGGTGAGCGTCCCCACCTCCGCCAGGTCCAGCCGGCGGACCGACAGGGGGATCCGCTCGGGATAGCTGAGCGCCTGCGCGATGGGGATCCGCATGTCGGGCTGGCTCATCTGGGCGATGAAGCTCCCGTCCACGAACTCCACCATGGCGTGGACGATGCTCTGCGGGTGCACCACCACGTCCACCCGCTCGGGCGCCAGGCCGAAGAGCCAGTGCGCCTCGATGACCTCGAGGCCCTTGTTCATCATGGTGGCCGAGTCCACCGTCACCTTGGGCCCCATCTTCCAGGTCGGGTGGCGCAGCGCCTCCTCCGGCGTGATGCGGGCCATCGCGTCCAGCGGCAGGCCCCGGAAGGGCCCGCCCGAGGCGGTCAGCACCAGGCGTCTCACCTCCTCCGCCGGCCGCCCCTGGAGCGCCTGGGCGATCCCGGCGTGCTCGCTGTCCACCGGGAGGAGGGCCGCCCCCCGGGCCCGCGCCCGCCGGGTGACGATCTCCCCCGCCATCACCAGCACTTCCTTGTTGGCGAGGGCGACGGCCACGCCCGCGTCGATGGCGGCCAGCGTGGGATCGAGGCCCGCCGCCCCCACCAGGGCCGAGACCACGACGCCGGCGCCCACTCCCGCGGCCACCTCGCGGAGCCCTTCCGCCCCGCTCAGGACCGCGGTTCCCTTCGGCACGATGCCCTCCAGGTGCGCGGCGTCCCGGGGATCGGCCACCGAGACGACCGCCGGCCGGAAAAGCCTGGCCTGCTCCGCCAGGCGCTCCCATCCCTTCCCGGCGGCCAGGCCCGCCACCTGGAAGCGGTCCGGATGCTCGGCCACGATGCGGAGGGCGTTCTCCCCGATGCTTCCCGTGGACCCGAGGATGGAGATGCGGCGCGGCATGGCGGTCACCTGGAGACGGTCCTATCGGCTCGCGAGCCAGTGCAGGAGATAGTAGAACGGCGGAGCGGAGAGGAGCAAACCATCGATCCGATCCAGCACCCCGCCATGGCCGGGGATGATGCCCGAGGCATCCTTCATCCCGGCGGCCCGCTTGAGAAGGGACTCGCACAGATCCCCCACCTGGGCCAGGAGCCCCAGGAGAAGGCTCGCCCCGACGGCGCCCGCGAAACCCAGCGCCGGCAGCGGGAAGAAGGCCGCGAAGAGCGCCCCCACCGCCGCGCCGGCGGCCAGCCCTCCGGCCGCGCCCTCCATCGTCTTGGCCGGGCTGATGACCGGGGCGAGCCGCCTCCGGCCCAGCCTGCGGCCCACGAAGTAGGCCGCCACATCGTTCGCCCACACCACGGCGAAGAGGAAGAGCACCGCCGCCCGCCCGCCCGGGAGCGCGCTCGTCATGGACAGGAGCATGCCCGCGCCGCCGATCCACACGATCCCGAGGAGGGAGGCGCCCGATCCGGCGATGCCGAGGCGCGGCTCCGCCGCCCCCAGCGAGCGCACCAGGAGGCGCAGGAGGATGAGGGTGAGCGCCAGGCCCGGAAGCGCCCCCCCGGCCCACCCCGCGAGCAGAAGCGCCCCCGCGTCGAGCGCCGTCTCCCACTCCCGGCCCGGCCAGCCGCAGGCGGCCATGAGCCCCTGATACTCCCAGGCCGCGAGGAGGACGAACAGGAGCACGAGCCAGATGAAGGCAGTGGGGGGAGCGAACCACACGACAAAAACGGCGGGGATTCCGAGCGCGAGGGCGCTCAGGAGGCGGGCCACGGCAGGCTCACGCCTTCCGGCCGGCCAACTGCTCCTCGGTCAGGCCGAATTTCCGCACCCGGGACTGGAAGTCGAGGATGGCTTCCTCCAGCTCCCGCTCGCCGAAATCGGGCCAGTAGAGGTCGGTGAAGTAGAGCTCCGCGTAGGCGGCCTGCCAGAGGAGGTAGTTGGAGAGGCGCAGCTCCCCGCTCGTCCGGATGAGGAGATCGAGCTCGGGCAGGTTCGCCGTGTAGAGATGCCGGGCGAGGTCCGCCTCGTCGATGTCCTCGGGATCCAGCTTGCCCGCCGCCGCCTCGCGCGCCAGGGCGCGGGCGGCGTCGGCGATCTCGCGGCGGGACCCGTAGCTCAGCGCCAGGGTCAGCACCATGCCCCGCTGGTCGGCCGTGTCGCGCATGGCGTCCGCGACCATCTTCTGGGCGAAGGGCGGGAGATCCTCCAGATGGCCGATGGCGTTGAAGCGGATCCCCTCTCGGAGCATGCGCCTCAGCTCGCGCTCGAGGTACTCGGCGAGGATGCCCATCAGGGCCTCCACCTCCTCGCGCGGCCGGCTCCAGTTCTCGAGGGAGAAGCTGTAGAGAGTGAGGGCCTGGACGCCCATCCGGCGGGCGTGGGCGACCACGCGGTCCACCGCCTTCACGCCCTCGCGGTGGCCGGCGATGCGGGGCAGGAACCGCTTCTTCGCCCACCGGCCGTTGCCGTCCATGATGATGCCGATGTGGCGCGGCAGGCGCCCGAGGTCGACCCGCGGATCGATGCGAGGTTCCATGAGCCGCCTCCCGGACCTACACCTCGAGGATTTCTTTTTCCTTGGACGCCAGCAACCCGTCGATCTGGGAGATGAACTGGTCGGTCATCTTCTGTATCTCGGCTTGGCCCTTCCGGGACTGATCCTCGGTGATCTCCTTGCTCTTCTCCCGGGCCTTCAATCCCTCGTTCCCGTCCCGGCGGACGTTGCGGACCGCGACCTTGTTGTCCTCGGCCATCTTCTTGAGCATCTTGACCATTTCCTTGCGCCGCTCCTCCGTCAGGGGAGGGACGGGCACGCGGATCACCTTGCCGTCGTTCGCGGGGTTCAGGCCGAGGTCCGCCTTCTGGATGGCCTTCTCGATCTCGCCCAGCGCGTTGCGGTCGAAGGGCTGGACCACGAGGAGCTGGGGCTCGGGCGCGCTCAGGGTGGCGAGCTGGTTCAGGGGCGTCGGATTGCCGTAGTAGGCCACCTTCACGTGGCTGATGAGGCCGGTCGAGGCCCGGCCCGTGCGCACGCGGGAGAGCTCCTGCTTGAAGCTCTCCACCGTGGCCGTCATCCGCTTCCTTACGTCGGCCGCTACGTCGTCCATGAGGCGCGCCCTCCGTTCCCGGTCCCGTCCCCGCCTAGGCGGTCGCCGCCACCAGGGTCCCCACCTCCTCCCCCATCACGACGCGGCGGATGTTCCCCGGTTTGTTCAGGTTGAAGACGATGATCGGGAGGTTGTTGTCCATGCAAAGGCTGATGGCCGTGGTGTCCATCACGCTCAACTGGCGGTTGAGGACCTCGATGTAGGTCAGCCGGTGGATGAACTCGGCCGAGCTGTCCTCGTGCGGGTCGGCGGTGTACACGCCATCCACCTTGGTGGCCTTGAGGATGCACTCGCAGCCCACCTCGACCGCCCGCAGGCTGGCCGTGGTGTCGGTGGTGAAGTAAGGGTTCCCCGTGCCCCCGGCGAAGATCACGACGCGCCGCTTCTCCATGTGGCGGATGGCCCGCCGCCGGATGTAGGGCTCGCACAGCTCGGCCATGTGGATGGCGCTCAGGACGCGGGTGACGAGGCCGGCCTTCTCGAGCGCGTGCTGCAGGGCCAGGGCGTTGATGACGGTGGCCAGCATCCCCATGTAGTCGGCGTTGGTGCGCTCCATGCCCATCTCCGCCGCCTCGCCGCCGCGGAAGATGTTGCCGCCGCCGACCACGACGGCGATGTCCACGTTGAGCTTGTGGACCTCGGCGATCTCCTGGGCGATGTTGTCCACGGTGGCGTGGTCGATGCCGTAACTGCGCTTCCCTCCGAGGGCTTCCCCGGACAGCTTGAGGAGGATCCGGCGGAACCGCGGACGCTGGGCCATTGCAGCTCCTTTCCCCGGAGCGCCTCCCGGAGGGCTAATTTCCTTCGCCGGGCTGGGACGCGGTCTCGCCCAGCTGGTACCGCACAAAACGCACGACAGCGATGCTATCGCCGAGGGCCTTGCCCCGGCTCGCGAGCATGGCCCGGACGGTCTGGTCCGGATCCTTCACGAAGGGCTGCTCGAGCAGGCATATCTCCTTCTTGAACTTGGCGAGCCGTCCCTCGACGATCTTGGCGAGGATATTCTCGGGCTTGCCCGAGTCCTTCTGCTGGGCGAGCAGGATCTGGCGCTCGTTGTCGAGGAGCGACTGGGAGATCTCGCCCGGCTCCAGGAACTGGGGCGCGCTCGCCGCCACGTGCATGGCGACGTCCTTGGCCACCTCGGCGAACTCGGGCGACGCTGCCTTGGCTTCCGACTGGACGGCCAGCACGGCCAGCACCCCGATGCGGCCGCCCGGATGCACGTAGCTCACCACCCGGCCCGCCTGGCCGGACGGCAGCTCGACGCGCTCCCCGCGGGCCACGATGATGTTCTCGCCCAGCTTCGCGATGGCGGCGCTCACCGCCTCCTGGACGGGCCCGCCGTCCGGCGCCGGCGGAAGGCTCTCCGGGCCCTTCTCGGAGACGTGCCTGGCCACGCGGGCGAGGAGCGCCCGAAAGTCGTCCGTGCGGGCGACGAAATCGGTTTCGCAGTTCACCTCGACGATGACGCCCTTGCGGCCGCCGGACTCCAGCATGGTGTACACCTGTCCGTCGCTGGCCGCGCGGCCGGCCTTCTTCGAGGCGCTGGCCAGGCCCTTCTCGCGGAGGTAGCGGACCGCCTCGTCGAAATCGCCCGCCTTCTCGCGGAGGGCCTCCTTGCAGTCCATGATCCCCGCGCCCGTCTGGGAGCGGAGCTCCTTGACCATCTGTGCCGTAACTTCCATCCCCGCACGTTCTCCCTGTCAAGGCGGGCCGGGCCCGCCGGTTATGCTTCCCCCTTCCCGCCTTCGCCGGCCGGCTGGGGCTGCTTTTGGGCCGCGGCCATGATCTCGGCCGCCACCTTGTCGCCCGACGCCATCACGGCCTCCACCTCCGCGATTCCGCCCTCCTTGCGGAGCGTGGCCCCCTCGCCGATGGCCTCGGCGGAGCGGGAGAGGAAGTAGCGGATGGAGCGGAGAGCGTCGTCGTTGCCCGGCAGCACGTAATCGATCCCCTCGGGGTCGGAATTCGTGTCCACCAGCGCGATGACGGGAATACCCAGCTTGCGGGCCTCGCGCACGGCGATCTGCTCGTGGCCCGCGTCCACCACGAACATGGCCTGGGGCAGGCGTTCCATGTTCTTGATGCCGCCCAGGAATTTCTCGAGGCGCTGGCGGTCCTTCTCCCGGCGGACGGATTCCTTCTTGGCCAGGAGATCGAAGGTTCCGTCCGCCTTCATGACATCAAGGTCCACAAGCCGGGCGATGGACTTCTTGATGGTGGCGAAGTTCGTCAGGGTGCCGCCCAGCCAGCGCTTGGTCACGTAGGGCATGCCGATCCCGCCGGCCTCCTCGGCCACGATGTCCTGGGCCTGCTGCTTGGTGCCCACGAAGAGTATCTTCCCGCCCTTGGCGGCCACCTCGCGCATGAACTCGCGCGCCTGGTTGAACAGGCGGACCGACTTCTGCAGGTCGATGATGTAGATGCCGTTCCGGGCCCCGAAGATGTAGGGGCGCATCCGGGGGTTCCAGCGGGTGGTCTGGTGCCCGAAGTGGGCACCCACTTCCAGAAGCTCGCGCAGCGAAATGGGGGTCAAAGACGCTCCTCCTGCTCCGCCTTTCTCCGAGGCGGAGCCTTGCCAGCATCCCGGTGGACGGGGGCTGAGATTGAGAAAACCCAGGATTTACCGAGATTCACCGCGCCGGCCCGCTCCAAGGAGGCGAGCCGCCACCGCGCGGCGGCATGAATGTCTCACAAGCCGGGGAAGGATTCAACCCCGCCCCGGAACCCGTCAGGTCCGATAATCCGCGTTTATCTTGACGTATTCATAGCTGAGGTCGGTGGTCCAGACGGCCCCCTCGGCCCGCCCGGCGCCCAGGTGCAGATTGACCATAAACTCCGGGCGCTTGAGGACGGGAGCGAGCGGCCCCTCCCAGCCCTCGACCGGGGCCCCATACCGGACGACCGGCACCCCCCCGATTTCGAGAGACATCCGCTCGGGCGCGATGCGCGCCCCGCTCCGTCCGGCCGCGGCGAAAATGCGGCCCCAGTTGGGCAGGCCCCCGAAGAAGGCCGTCTTGACCAGGAGGCTCTCGGCCACGGTGCGCCCCGCCCGCCTGGCGTCCGCCGGGCTCGCGGCGCCCCGGATCCGTATCTCCACCACCCGCGTCACTCCCTCCCCGTCCCGCAGGATGGCGAGGGCGAGCGCCCGGCAGACCTTGTCCAGACCCGCCCGGAAGCGCTCCAGCGCCCTTCCGCCGGCGATCCGGACGCCCGAGGCCCCGGTCGCGGCCAGGATGGCGGTGTCGTTCGTGGAGGTGTCCCCGTCCACCGTCACGCAGTTGAACGTGAGGTCCGCCGCCTTGCGGAGGGCCGGCAGGAGGACCCGGGAGGGGACGGCCGCGTCCGTCGTCAGGAAGGCCAGCATGGTCGCCATGTTGGGAGCGATCATGCCCGCGCCCTTGGTCATCCCCCCCAGGCGCACGCGCTGGCCGCCCCCAAGGTCGATCTCGACCGCGTGCTCCTTGGGGCGCGTGTCGGTGGTCATGATCGCGGCCGCCGCCTCGCGGCCCTTGCCAGGGGCGAGGTCCCGAACAAGCCCGCCCAGCGCCCGCTCCATGAGGTCCACGGGCAGCCGCTGGCCGATGAGCCCGGTCGAGCACATCGCCACCCGGGCCTGGGGGCAGCCGAGCTCTTTCGCGAGGGCCTGGGTGATCCGGCGGGCGTCCTTGAGGCCCTGCTTGCCGGTGCAGGCGTTGGCGTTGCCGCTGTTGACCAGGATGGCCCGCAGCGGCCCCTTGCCCACCCGTTCCCGGCAGAGCACGACCGGGGCGGCGCACACCTTGTTCCGGGTGTAGACGCCGGCCGCCTGGGCCGGGGAGTCGAAGGCGAGAAGAGTCATGTCGGGCCGGCCGGATTCCTTGATGCCGGCCGTGGCGGCGGAGGCCGCGACGCCCTGGGCGGCGCAGACTCCGCCCTCGATTTCCCGCAGGAAGGATTCCGCGCTCACATCCAGAACCCGGGATGGGCGAGGCCCCGCGTCTCCGGGAGCCCCAGCATGAGGTTCATGTTCTGGATGGCGGCGCCGGAGGCGCCCTTCACCAGGTTGTCGATGGCGGTCACGACGATGAACCGCCCCGTCCGCTCGTCGAGGGTGAAGCCGATGTCGAGGAAGTTGCTCCCGGCCACCTGGCTCACGTCCGGGAAGGCCCCCTCCGGCATGAGCCGCATGAAGGGCTCGCCGTCGTAGGCGTCCCGGTAGGCCTGCCGCGCCCGGGCCGCCGTCGCGCCCGGGCCCGCCTCGGCGTAGATGGTGGAGAGGATGCCCCGCGTCATGGGGACGAGGTGCGGGGTGAAGGAAACCTTCACCGCCTCCCCCGCCATCGCGGAGAGTTCCTGCTCGATCTCGGGGGTGTGCCGGTGGGTGGCGATGCCGTAGGCGCGGAAGCGCTCGTTCACCTCGGAGAACTGGAGGCTGAGCTCGGCCTTCCGCCCGGCGCCCGAGACGCCCGACTTGGAGTCCACGATGATGGAGCCCGCCCGGATGAGCCGCGCCTTGAGCAGCGGATAGAGGCCCAGGATGGCGCCCGTGGGATAGCACCCCGGGTTGGCCACGAGGGAGGCCTTGCGGATTCTCTCCCGGTACAGCTCGGGGATGCCGTAGACGGCCTGGGGGATGCGCTCGGGGCAGATGTGGGCCGTCTTGTACCAGGCGGTGTAGACCGAGGGGTCCTGAATGCGGAAGTCCGCCGAGAAATCCACCACCTTCAGATCCTGATCCAGCAGGCCCGGCACCGAATTCATGGCGACCCGGTGGGGAAGGCAGCAGAAGACGAGGTCCACGCCCTTGAATGTCCCGGGTGCGAATTTCTCGAAGCGCCCCCGCACCACCCCGGCGAGCGCGGGAAAGACCTCTCCCACCTCCTTGCCGGCGTAGCTTTCGGAGGTCAGCGGACCGAACTCGATTTCCCCGTGGGAGGCCAGCAGGCGGAGGAGCTCAAAGCCGGTGTAGCCCGTGGCCCCCATCACACCGACGCGGTGCATGGAAACCTCCCCCCGGAGGACGGGGCGCGGTGAGCGCGCGGACTGTTAGCGCTTGGAGAACTGGAAGCTCTTCCGGGCGGCCGCCCGGCCGTACTTCTTCCGTTCCTTGACGCGGGAGTCGCGGGTGATGAGGCCCGCCTTCTTCAGGATGCCGCGGAAGGCAGCGTCCACTCCGAGAAGCGCCTTGGAGATTCCGTGCCGGACGGCGCCCGCCTGGCCGGAGAGGCCTCCCCCCTGGACGCTGACGCGCACGTCGAAGCGCCCCCACGTGCCGGTCAGGTCGAACGGCTGCTTGATAATCATGAGGGAGGTGTCGCGCAGGAAATACTCGTCGACGGGGGTGTTGTTGACGAGGATGCGCCCGTCGCCGGGGAACATCCACACGCGCGCGATGGAGGTCTTCCGCTTGCCGGTTGCGTAGTAGGTGGTCGGGGTCGCCATCGTCAGGGTCCGCTTCGTTCCTTCGACGCGCGGCCGGAGGGGCCGCGCTAGCTAAAAGAGAGAGCCTCGGGCTTTTGGGCGGCGTGCGGATGGCTGCTTCCGCTGTACACCTTGAGCTTCTGCATCATGGCCCGGCCCAGCTTCGTCTTGGGGAGCATTCCCCGGATCGCGAATTCCACGAGCCGCTCGGGATGGGTTTCGAGGACCCGCCGGGCGGTGACTTCCTTCAGGTGACCCGGGTACCCGGAGTGGCGGTAGTACTTCTTCTGGTCGAGCTTCCGGCCGGTGAGGACCACCTTCTCGGCGTTCACCACCACGACGTAGTCGCCCGAGTCCACGTGGGGCGTCCAGTCGGGGCGGTGCTTCCCGCGCAGGACCACGGCCACGCGCGAGGCCAGCCGCCCCAGGGTCTGGCCCTGGGCGTCCACCACCACCCACCGGCGCTTCCCGGGGGCCTGCTCCTTCGTGAGCATCACGCTTTTCTGATACATCCTCACGCCTGATTCCTCCGGTCCGCCCGGCGGGGCGGCGAATCGCCCAAAATCCGCCCGGAACGGCGGAAGCGGCGATTAAAGCCCCAAAAAAGGCCCGGTGTCAACTCAGGGGGAGGATTTCGCGGGGTTACAGCTTGTAGAGCCGGCCGTCCGGCCGGGCGCCGGGATAGGCGTTCCGGGTGTCCACGATGCAGGGGGCGTGCTCGCGGACCAGCGCCAAGTCGATTTCCCCGTGGGCCGTGAGGATGACGGCGCAATCGATGTTCCGGAGGGAATCCGCCTCGACCGCCTGCGAAACGTGGCGCCGCCCCAGGAACTCGAGCTCCGGCACGTGGGGGTCATGGTAGCTGATCTGGGCGCCCAGCTCGGAGAGCAGGTGCCACACGTCCAGGGCCGGGCTCTCGCGGATGTCGCTCACGCCGGCCTTGTAGGCCACCCCGACGAGGAAAATCCTGGCCCCGTTCAGGGCCTTTCCGCGGTCGTTCAACGCTTTCAGCACCAGATCCACCACGAACTGGGGCATACTGATGTTGATCTTGCTGGCCAGGCTGATGAACTGGGCCTCGAAGCCCACCTGCCGGGCCTTCCACGACAGGTAGATGGGGTCGATGGGGATGCAGTGTCCCCCCAGCCCGGGCCCGGGATAGAACGGCATGAAGCCGAAGGGCTTGGTCTTCGCCGCGTCGATGACCTCCCAGATGTCCACCCCGAGCTTGTGGCACATGCGGGCCAGCTCGTTCACCAGCCCGATGTTCACGCTCCGGTAGGTGTTCTCCAGGAGCTTCACCATCTCGGCCACGCGCGGGGAGCTTACCGTCACGACGCTCTCGATGCAGTTGGAATAGAGCGCGGCGGCCACCTCGGAGCACCGGGCCGTCATCCCTCCCACCACCTTCGGGATGTTGCGGGTGTTGTATTGAGGGTTCCCCGGATCCACCCGCTCGGGCGAGAACGCCAGGAAGAAGTCTTCTCCGACCTGGTAGCCCGTCCGGCTCAGCACGGGCAGGAGCGCCTCCTCGGTGGTCCCCGGGTAGGTGGTGCTCTCCAGGATGTAGAGCTGGCCCCGCTGCTGGTTCGACGCGATGGACTGGACGGCGGACTGGACGTAGGAGAGGTCCGGATCGCCGGACTTGCTAAGGGGAGTGGGCACGCAGATGTTCACCGTCTGGACCTCGGCGAGCACATCCGGGTCCGTGGTGACGTGGAAACGCCCCGTGTCCAGCGCCTCGCGCAGGTGCCCATCGGCCACGTCGGTGATGTAGGACTGCCCGTCCCGCATCCGCCGTACCCGGCCATCGTCCGCGTCCAGGCCCACCACCTGATAGCCCGCGCGAACGAACTCGAGCGCCAGCGGGAGGCCCACGTAGCCGAGTCCCATCACGCAGGAGCGGACCCGCCGGTTCTGGATGTCCTCGAGCAAGGTCGTGAACACTGAGAGGCTTCCCCCCTTCTCTCGTTCTCCGTGGAAAAACCACAGCTTTTTATATTCGCCCCGAAACGCTGTCAATGATATCGGGTGTTTTACCGACCGCCGCCCTTGGCTTTACGGGCGCCGAACTCCTTCTGGATCATGTCCCGAAGCTCCTTCTGCATTTCCCGCTCGCGCTCGGGGGAGATATAGGGATCGGTCGTCCCAAAGAGGAAGAAGCTGGCGACATCCATCATCGTGACGCGCTGGACGACAGCGAACAGGAAGGCCGCCAGGGCGCACACGGCCACCAGGGAAGCGATGGCCTTCCAGGACATCCGGCTTCGGCGGGCGCGCGGGCTGCGATGTTTCCCCTTTTCCAGGGACCCTTCCGATCCGAACCGGAGCCATGAGCGGGCGCTCGTTTTATCCTTGGCGGAGCGCCTTTTTCTCTTCCGGGAGCGGCCGGCAAGAGCGCCGGTCCCCTTCCCGTCCCCTGGCGCGGAATGCCTCGGACCTCTCATGGATGGCTCCCCCGAGCGGACGCCAATCATCCGCCGAGGGCCCAGCTTGCCACAAACGGCGGAAGTCTTCCCATTGAAATTTCATCCCCTTCCGCCCCCGGGGCCCCCAAGGCGGCCACCGCATGTGGGGGCCACATGCGGATTCTGGGCCCAAAATCATGTAACACTGCAAAATCAATTGATTATTGACCTAATATTATTGTAAAATCATAGCTTGGTCCGGAGCCCTTTGGCGTGGAATTGTTTGTCTCTTTCGTGAGGCGAAGCCGGGGATGCGCAAGTGGGCGCTGGGGATCATGGCGGCGTGCCTGGCCGCCGGGATGGCCGGGACGGATTTCCGTCTGGCCGCGAGAGCCGCCTTCGGGGCTCCGGGGCCCGCCGCGGACGCCCTCCAGCCCAAGGGGCCGGTCGGGAAAGGCTACTTCCGCGGGCTCGTCGCGGCCGACCTGGACGGCGACGGCAAGCGCGAGCTCATCTCCAGCGACTTGGCCTCGGGCCAGGTATTGATCTGGCGGCCCCGCCCGGACCCCGGGTGGACCGAGCCCATCGCATTGGGGACTGGCGCGGAGGTGCGTTCCATCGCGGTCGCCGACCTGGACGGGGATTCTCTGCCGGAGATCATCGTCGCCCTCCGCGGCCAGGAAAAAGACGGGATCGAGATTTGGAAGAACATGGGGGGCCTCCGCTTCCAGCGGACGGCCGGCCCCGGCCAGGGCGAGGTGTTCTCGGACGTGGCCGTGGCCGATTTCAACTACGACGGGAGGCCGGACATCATCGCCTCCAAGGAGGAGGCGGGCGCCCAGGGCGGCCTCCGGGTCTGGCTGAACCTCGGCACCGACAAATGGCAGGAGGCGGCCGCCCCTCCGGCCGAAGGGCCCTTCCACAGCCTCGCCGTGGTGGACCTGAACCAGGACGGGATTCTCGACGTCGCCGCCGCCGGCACCGGCCCCTCGGGCGGCCTCCGGGCGTGGCTGGGCCGCGACAAGCACCTGAATTGGGGGAGGCCCAACCAGCTCTCGCAGGGGGACTTCTGGGGCGTCACCGTCGCCGACCTGAACGGGGACGGCCTGCCCGACCTCCTCGCCGCCGGCAGGAACACGGGCATCCAGGTCTGGCAGGGCCTGGGAAAGGGCACGTTCAATCAGATGGCCAGCCCCACCCCGGAGGGCAGCTTCTTCCGCGTGGTGCCCGTCGACCGGGATTCGGACGGCCGCGCCGATCTGGTGGCCAGCACGATGGACGGCAAGGGCTTGCGCTATTGGCGGCAGGACCAGGCGCTGGGCTGGGTGGCCCATCGCCTCCTCGCCGAGTCGGGGATATTCCACCACCTGCTGGTGGCGGACCTCGACGGCGACGGCCGGCTCGATTTGGGCGCCGCGACCCACGGCGAGGGCGTCGCCGTCTGGCCCGGTTTCGGAAAGCCCCTGCCCGGCCAGGTCCCGGGCGAGAAAACCGCCAAACACGATCTCCCGCTCCCGCCGGGCGCCCGCATGCCCGACCTGCGGACGGGCCGCCCCGCCCCTCCCCGCCAGCCCAAACAGCCGGCGCGGATCGAGGGGGCCTTCCCGGAGAAGCGGGTCCCGGGCGAGTACCTCATCGGCTCCGGCGACGTGCTGACCGTCAGCGTGTGGCGGGGGGTCATCTCCCAGAAAGAGCAGGTCCAGGTGAGCGAGCGGGGCGTGGTCAGCATCGGCCTCATCGATGACGTCCAGGCGGCGGGCCTGACCGTGAAGGAGGTGACCGACCTCCTCAAGGAGAAGCTGAGGAAGTTCATCAAGAACCCGCGGGTGGACGTGGTGGTGTCGAGATTCGGGAGCAAGATCGTGCGGGTGATGGGCGCGGTGGCGCGGCCCCAGACCTATAACGTGTCCGCGACGGTCACCCTGCTGGACGCCATCCTCCTCGCCGGCGGCCACCTGCCCACGACGCCCGAGCGTCCCGGCGGCGACCTCACCCACGTCTCCCTCCGGCGAGGAGGAAGGACGCGGACCGTGAACATCCTCCGCTACATCTCGGGAACCACGGGCGAGACCGACAACCCCGAGCTCCTGGACGGCGACCTGGTCTTCGTCCCGGAATCCAGCTCGGAGCTGGTCGAGCAGAAGCGCGTGTACGTATTCGGCGAGATCCGGTCGCCGGGCGTGCACCCCCTGACGTTCAACATGCGGGTGCTCGACGCCATCGCCAGGGCGGGAGGCTTCAACGAGTTCGCCCAGCAGGACGAGGTCCGCATCATCCGCGGCGACGCGGAGCGGCCCGAGGTCATCCACGCCGACATCAAGGCCATGCTCCGCCGCGGCGATCGCCGCGGGGATCACCTCCTGAAGCCGAACGACGTGGTGTTCGCCCCCCGGACCATCATCGGCGACCTCAACGAGTTCGCCCGCCACATGTCGCCGATTCTCGACTTCCTGTTCTACCCCTCCCGGTTCCGCGAGTCCTACTCGATCAACTCGAACCTCCTGAAGTTCGACCTGGGCGGCCCGAGCCGCACCACCGCGGAGCGGGGAGGCGAAGGCACATTCACCCCGGGCACGCGCACCGTCACCCTCATAGGGCAGTAGCCGAAAATGGGCCAGTATGACATCAACTTGCGCGACTATTGGCGGATCATCCGCAAGCGCAAGCTCATCATCATCTTCACCGTCGTCATCCTGGGTTTCTTCAGCTTCGTCTTCGCGAAGCTGAACGAGCCGCCCCCCATCTACTCGGCTTCCAGCGCCGTCCGGCTCGAGCCGAACACGGCCCTCTCCGGCCTGGTGAGCGACCCCGGAGCCCTCGGCACGACCGCGGAGATCACCACCCAGACCGCCGTCATCCGCAGCTACCCGGTCATGGAGCAGGTGGCCAAGGAGATGGGGATGGTGGACAAGTCCCTCTCCTCGGAGGATATCGCCAAGAACAGCCGGCTGGTTTCCATCATCAACGGCCTCGCGGGCCAAGTGAACACCGGCCAGGTGGGCGACACCAACATCATCTCCATCACGGTCATCTCGGGGGATCCCGACCAGGCGGCGCGGATGGCCAATACCACCGCGTCCGTTTTCCGGCAGTTCGACTACGAGAACCGGAACCAGACGGTCCTGCGCCAGCACGACTTCATCAAGACCCAGCTCACCCAGAGCGAGGCCCGCCTCAAGGAGGCCGAGCGCATCATCAAGGAGTTCAAGGAGTCCAAGAACTTCCTTTCCATCGCCGTGGAGGCCGCCTCCATCGGGCGGCTGATGGAGCGCCTCCAGGAAGTCGTCGCGCAGCAGCAAGGGATGCTCAAGCGCGTCCGCGAGGCCATCGAGCAGGTCCGCAACATCCGTGACGTCCGGGCCGGCAGGACCGAGCGCGTGCCCGTGGACGACATCGATCCCGGCCTGGCCCGCCTCAACCAGCAGCTCGTGGAGCTCCAGGTCCAGCGCGACAACCTGCTCCAGGAGTTCACCCCGGAGCATCCCGCGGTCAACGACATCATCCAGCAGATCAACAACGTCGTCCGGCAGATGCTGCTCATCCTGCAGGGCCGGGAGCAGACCCTGGCGGCGCTCGCGAAGGCCCGCGAGGACGAACTCAACCAGATCGAGTCGCGCAACAAGGAGATCCCAGACCTCTCCCTCCAGCTCCAGCGGCACGAGCGCCAGCTCGCCACCAACCAGGAAGTCCACAACCTCCTGCGCCAGAAGTTCGAGGAGGTCAGCATCCGGCTCGCGGGCACCCAGCACCTCGTTCGCATCGTGAAGCCCGCCTTCCGGCCGCTGTGGCGCGACAACCCGCCGCAGATCTTCCTGAACACCTTCGTGGGCGCGCTCCTGGGCCTGGTGGTGGGCCTGGCGTTCGCCCTGGTGCTCGAGACGATGGATACCTCCATCGGCACCATCGAGGACGTGGAGTCCTATCTCGAAGTGCCCGTCCTGGGAGTCATCCCCATCCTCGACAACGAGGAACTCGAGCGCCAGTACATCGAGAGCAACCCGGAACGGGCGGGCCGCTTCACGCCCGACATCTACGGCCGGCTCGTCACGCACTTCGTCCCGCGCTCGCCCATCGCCGAGGCCTACCGCTCCTTCCGCACGCAGATGGAGTTCGTCTCCGTCGAGAAGGGCGGCAACACCTTCGTCATCACGAGCAGCACGCCGGGCGAGGGCAAGACGACCACCTCCATCAACTTCGCCATCACCTGCGCCCAGTCCAACAAGCGCACCCTGCTCATCGACGCCGACATGCGGAAGCCCGTCATCTACCGCATCTTCGGCATCGACCGGGAGCCCGGCCTCACCGATATCCTCCTGGGCAACAACACCTGGACGGACTGCGTCCGCACCATGACCGACATCATGCTCGGCAAGTTCGACATGGAAGACATCATGCTGACGCCGGGCCTCGACAACCTGAACCTCCTGACCTGCGGGCACATCCCGCCGAACCCGGCCGAGCTCCTGAACTCCACGCGCATGACTCAGTTCCTCGAGGAGATCCGGCAGGAGTTCGACGTGATCGTGATCGACACGCCGCCCCTCCTGCCGGTCACGGACGCGGCCATCCTCGGCACGCGCGTGGACGGCTGCGTGCTGGTCTACCGGGTGGGGGCCATCGCGCGGGGGGCGCTCAAGCGGGCGAAGATGCAGCTCGACAACGTGCACGCGAAGGTGTGGGGCGTGGTCCTTAACTCGATGCGCCCCGAGGCCACCTCCGACATCGACTCCATCCGCTACCAGTCGACCTACTACTACGGCGGCTATACGGAAGAGCACGCCGAGGAAAACCTGGCCGAGCTGCCCTTCTATCAGCGCTGGTACCGCTCCGCGGTCGAGCTCGTCGCCCCCGCCGAGCGGGACGACGTGACCGAGGAAGCATCCTCCCTGGCCAAGACGCTCGCCGGCGTGGCCCTGGTCCTCTCCTTCTCCCTCATCGCTGCCAGCGCGGCCTGGCAGATGGGCGTGCGGCTCCCGTTCGTCGGCTCCCTCGCGGCGCGGGATCAGATGGTCGGCATGCCGCCGAAGGACTCGCTGGCGCCGCTGGGCGCGATCTGGAAGAGCACCCAGGAGGCGCCCGTGACCCCCGCGTCCGCCCCCGCCAGCCCCGCGGCCCCCGAGGGGAGCAAGGACGCGCCCCAGGCCCCCGCGAAGCCTCCCGCGCCCGCCCAGGGCGGGTCGCCCCCGCCGCAAGCTCCCGCCCGTCCCGGGCCGGGCGCCTCCCTCCTCCCGGGGCGGCGCTTCGCCTCGGCGCCCCCGGCCGCGCCCCGGGAAGACCTGACGGAGGCCGCCGCCGTCCGGCGGGCCGTCATGCGCCTCGCGGGCCAGACGCTCCCCGGCGGGCTCCTCCGCGAGGAGGAGAGCCGGAAGCCCTTCAGCGTCGTATTCAGCCACAACCGCCGCCGCGAGACGACGCGGCACCACCTGTCGATCCTGCGCCAGGCGGGGCTCGCCCCCTCCTTCGCCCCCGTCCGGGGGATCGAGGGCTCCGCCGACCGCGTCTTTCTCGGCGCCTTCGCCTCCGAGCGGGAGGCCAAGGCCTTCATCGAGAAGCGGCTCAGGCCCCTCCTCCAGCCGGGCGAGGAACCCTACGCGGACCGCCTGCCCTACACGCTCGAGGTGGGCCGCGATCTCGCGCCGGGCGAGGCCGACGTGATGCGCGTCATCCTGAAGGCGGCCGACCTCTACCCCGCCTTCGAGGAAACCTCGAGCGGCAAGGGCCGGCTGCTGGTCGGCGCCTTCCGGTCGCCGTCCGAGGCCGAGCACGCCGCCATCCTCCTCCAGCGGGAGAAGATCCCCTTCCAGCTCGTCACCCGCTAGCTCGACAGGACCGCCGCCGCATGGAGCCGAAGCCGGAGCCCCACCGTCCATCCGGATCCGCCGCGGCGCTCTTCGTCGCCCTCGCCACGGCCCTTTTCCTGCTGGGCGTGTCGCTGAAGCTCCAAACCCCCTTGACTTACTGGGACTCGGCGCTGCTGGAATGGGCGCGGAGCCCTTCGCCCTCGCCCGCTCCGGCGGGAACGTCTCCCTTCTTCCTCATCCTCCTCAAGGCGCTGGCCTCGGCCGGATGGCTCGAATCCGGTTTGCTGCGGTGGATCCAGGCGGGCGGATCCGTTCTGTCCGCGGCGGCGGCTTTTCTGCTCGCGCGCCGCCTCTGGGGGAGCCCCCGGGCCGGCGTCCTCGCCTATTGCCTTTACCTCCTCCACCCGGCCGTGGTGCAGGGAGCCCATAGCCTGGACATGGCCGACGCCTCCTACTACCCCGCCTTCGCCTCGTTCTGGCTCCTCGCCTTTCTCGCCCCCGGCCCGGATGGGTGGCGGCGGGGCTTCCGTCTCGCGGCCTGGAGCGCGCTGGCCATGGGCTGGAAAATCACCTCGTCCCTGGGCCTCCTCCTCTTCGCCTTCCCCGCCGCCTGGCGCCGGAAGGGCGGGTGGCGGGACTTCCTCGCCACCGGCGCCGGGCTCGCCCTCTTCGCGCTCCTCTGGTGGTCCCTGCAGAGCTGGGAGCGAGCCGGGGACTCGGCGGGAACCGCGGCGGAGTCCATCCTGGCGGGGCGGACGCCCGCGGCGGCCGCCTTTCACCTGATGCTGGGGATGGCCTGGCTGGGGCCTTTCCTCGCCCTGCTGGCGGCCGGGGGGGCCCTCGCCCTGCGGGCGCGGGGGGCGCCGCGCATGGGCCCGCTCCTCTGGGGGACCGTCCTCTATCTCGGGGGGTACTGGGCCGCGGGGGGCATGAACTACGGCTTCCCGCGCTACTACGTGGCCCTCCTGCCCCTCCTGTGCGCCTTCGCGGCGAACCCGGAATGGATCCCGCGCCCGGGCGCCCTCTCCCTGGCCCTCCTGCTCCTCCCGGCCCTGGCGCTCGCCCTCTGGATGCCCGACCCCCTCCTGGCCCTGAACGCCGGGCTGCGGGAGGCCTACGCGGCCGGGGGGGCCGCACCCGCCCTGGCGGAGCTGATCCTCCCCTGGGCGGCCGGGATCGGGCTGGCGGCGGGGGCCGCCTGGGCATTTCGTATCCCCTGGGCGAACCTTCTGGTATTATTGGCCTTGGCCAACGCCTTGGGACTCGGAGCGGCGCAGGGGCGCGCCCCCTACGCCACCTCGTACGGCTACGGCGAGCGGGGGCGCGCGGAGGCGCTCGGGTGGCTGGCGGAGAACGTGCCCCCCGGGCGGGCCGTCCTGGCTCCGCCCAACCTGGAGCCCGGGCTCCGCGAGCGGGGCCTGCGGGGCGCGGGCCACGGGGCATGGAGGTCGCGCGAGGCCGTCCTCGCGTTTCTCCGCCGGGAACGGCCGGCGGCGGTGGTTCTGGGCTCGACGGAGAATTCGGTATGGCAGCTTCGATGGCTCCTGCTCGAGCCGCCGATCGAGTTGGAGGCCTGCCGGGAGCGCTTCCGGCGGATCGGAACCTACCGGCTCTGCCGGCTTCCTCCCGGATGAGGCCGCGCCGGCCCGTCCGCACCCGGGAATCCTGAGAATGGCCCGAACCTCGCGCGCGATCGGCGGAGGCGGCTTGGCGGGCAGGGGCAGCCTGCTCCCCGTGGTGGCCGTGCTCGGCTTCCTCATCCTCAGCCTGGGCCTGTCCTACTCCCTCACGCAGACCTCGGCCTTCGTCGTCCTGGGGGGCTTCGTCGGCGCCATCATCCTCGGCGCGAGCTTCATGAGCCCGATGTTCGGCGTCGCGCTGCTGATCATGTCCATGCTCCTCTCGCCCGAGTTCGGGGCCGGGGGCGGAGGCGGGGGCGGCACCGACGCCGGGCGCTCGGTCGTGGTGCGGATGGACGACGTCCTCCTCGCCATTCTCTCCATCGCCTGGTTCGCCCGCACCGCCGTCCACAAGGAGCTGGGCTTCATCCTCAAGAACCCCCTCAACCGCCCCATCGGCTTCTACATCCTGAGCTGCATCATCTCCACCATCCTGGGCTTCATGACGGGCGGGGTGCGGGGGCTGATCGGGACCTTCTTCGTGATCCGCTACTTCGAGTATTTCGTCGTCTTCTTCCTCGCCCTCAACTTCATGACCGACCTCAAGGTGATGAAGCGCTTCATGAAGCTGGCCTTCTTCACCTCCATCTGCATCGCCCTCTACGGGATGGTGCAGATCCCGCTCGGGGTGCGCGTGTCGGCTCCCTTCGAGGGGGACTCGGGCGAGCCCAACACCATGGGCGGCTACCTCCTCCTGATGATGTGCATGGCGGGGGGCCAGCTCCTCTTCGCCCGGGGCCTGCGGGCCATCCTGGGCTGGGGCTCGCTGATCGCCCTCTTCTTCATCCCGCTGCTGTTCACCGGGAGCCGCGCCTCGTGGCTGGGCATCCCGGCCGTGATCGCGGCCTTCTTCATCTTCTCCCACAAGAAGAAGCAGATTGCGCTTTTCACCGTCGCCTTCGCCTTCTTGTCGATCGTCGTGCTTCCACAGTCGGTCAAGGAGCGCGTCCTCTTCACCTTCCAGCAGAAGAAGCAGCTCCACGCCAAGCAGATCCAGGTGGGCGCGGTCCGCCTGGACAGCTCCACCAGCGCCCGGCTGGAGAGCTACGCCGAGTCGGTCGGCGGCTGGATGAAGAAGCCCATCCTGGGCTGGGGGGTGACCGGCTACATCTTCGTGGACTCGCAGCCCATCCGGACGCTGGTGGAGACGGGGCTGGTGGGGATGGTGGCCTTCCTTTGGCTTGTGTGGGTCTATTTCCAGGCGGGACGGAAAGCGATGCGGACCTCGACGGACGCCTTCCAGCGGGGGATCGCCGTCGGCTACATGGCCGGCCTGTTCGGCCTCCTCACCCACAGCAGCGGCTCCAACACCTTCATCATCCTGCGCATCATGGAGCCGTGGATGCTCTTCACCGCCATGGTGGTGCGCATCCCCACCCTGGCCAAGGAGCGCCAGAAGCAGTGGGAGGAGCTGGAGCGCGAGGAGGGAAAGCTCATCGAGGCGCCGCCCGAGCCCCAGCCCGAGCCGGCGGAAGGCGAGGAGGCCCCCGGCGAGAAGCGCTTCGAGAAGAAACTCTCCGAGTACGAGGAATTCCTCGAGCGCGAGCGTGTAGAGATGGCGCGGCGGGAGGTCGAGGCCAGGCGCCGGGAGGCCGCCAAGCCCAAGTTCCGGAAGGAGTTGCTAGCCGCGGCCCGGGCGGGCGGGCCGCCCGCCGCCCCCGGGCCGGAGCCGGCGGCGGGCTCGTTCCCCAAGGCGCCCCGGAACGTCGACCTGATCCGAGAGCCCGCGTCCGGCCCCTTCGGCAGGCGCCCCCGCTAAGCCCGCCCGCCTAAGCTGTCCCGCCCCTACCGCTGCCGCAGGAGCGCCCTCCCCGCCAAAATCCAGAACACGAGCGGCCCGAAGAACTTCGAGGAGCGGATCAGCTCCGGCCAGAAACCCGGCCCTTTCCAAAGTGAGTGGGGGTAGTGCTCCACCCCGATCAGCAGAAGGGCGGCGAGAAAGAGCCCCGCCTGGAGGCGCCCCTCGCGCACCGCCGGATCCGTCATGGTGAGCAGCAGGGGAGCGGCGAGCCAAGCCAAGTGGTGCTCCTCGCTCAGGGGCGAGAGCATCCAGACGGAGAGGAGCAGGAAACCCGTCTCGAGCCAGGGCGCCTCCCGGCGCTTCCGCCCCGCCCAGAGAACCCAGAATGTGACCAGGGCGATGGCCGCCGTCAGAACGGCATTCAGGGTTGCGGCGAAGAGAGGCTCCGTCCAGGGCTGCACGGCCCGCGCCAGGAGCCCGCTCAGCGCGTAGTTCACGGAGTCCGGGTTCAGCCCCCCGCCCAGGTGGTCCCGGAGAAACCCCAGGTAGCCCGTCACCGATCCGGGGCCGAAGGCGGCGGCGGTGACACCCAGCCAGACCAGGCCGAAGATCGCCGTGGCCCACAGCCCCCGGCGCATCCGGCCCATCCAGGCGAGGAACACGATCACGGCCCCGAGCTGGATCTTCATCCATCCCATGAGCAGGGCGAGAACCCCCGCCCAGGCGCCCCGTCCCCGCGCCAGCGCCAGCCCCATCCCCGCGGCGGCCAGCCCGAGGAGGAGGTCCATCTGCCCCAGCGTCGTGGCCTGCTTCGCCGGGTAGAACACGGCGAGGAAGGCCGCCGCCCCCAGGGCGCTCTCCAGGCGGGGCAGGCCCCGCCGCGTCATCTCGCGCCAGGCGATCCAGCCGATCCCGGCCAGGGCCGCCTGGGAGAGAAGCGTCCAGAGCGCCTTCGCCGCCGCCCAGGGCAGGAGGGCGGCCGGCAGGAACAGGAAATAGAACGTGGGCGGGTTCAGCCCCCGGAGGGCCCTCAGGCCCAGCCGCCGGGCGTATTCTTCGAGCGCCGCGGCATCGGCGGGATTCGCCCCCTCCCAGAGCATCCGCGCATGGACGTAGTAGGTGCTCAAGTCCACCGGGTCGGTCAGAACGACCGTCCGCAACACCAGGACGATGTGCCTCCCAACCAGGAGCAAGACCAGGACCAGGAAGAGCGGGCGCAGCGGGTATTCGAGCCCGCCGGAGCGGCCTTTTTCGGGGGCGTTCATCCCGCCCGCACCTCCCCGGCCAGCTCCCGGAAGCCGATGAGCCTCAGCCGCGGGCTGGCGAGGGCCGCCCGGATTTCGTCGCAGCGTAGGGCGCGCATCTCCTCCTCCCGCCGGGCCTGATAGGAATCGAACGATGGGACGGCATAGCCCGGGTGGAGGGCGATCTCCGTCACGCCCGGCCCCGCGCTCTCCAGCGCCGCCTGGAGCGCCCGAATGAAGTCGCGGCCCCGGGTGAGGCCCGTGGCATAGAAGGCGTCGGGGCGGCGCAGCCCGGCCGCCGCGATGCGCCCGGGAGCCTCCCGGGCGAGAGTGCGCAGCAGGAGCGCCTTCCAGGAGGGGACGCTCCCGGGAAGAAGGTCCTCGCGCGGGTTGCGGAGGGCGGGGATCTGGAATTCCCGCGCCAGCCGGATGAGCACCTCCAGTAGCGCCGGGAAGCCGTGCAGGTGATGGTGGACGTCGAGGTGCCACACCCGGCCCGCCCCCGCCCCCAGCACCCGCTCGATCTGCGCCCGGGCCTCCCGCTCCAGGGCCTCCATGAGCGCGCGCCCCCCCGCCGCCAGCCGGAGGGCGGCGGCGGCCAGGCCCGGGAAGCGGCTCCCGCGCCCGGCGAGGGCCCGGGCGTCCGCGCCCTTCAGGAGGGGCTCGCCCAGCGTGAAGTTCAGATGCACCCCCAGGCTGCCCGGCAGGCCGCCGCGCAGCCTCGCGCAGGCGTCCTCGAAGCCCGGCAGGTTCGCCATGAGCGAGAAGCTCGTGACGGCGCCCGCCCCGGCGCACTCGGCGATGCCCCGGTTGGTCTCGGGCGCCATGCCGAGATCGTCCGCGTTCAGGATGATTCGGGCCGGTCCCGCTTCCACGTCCCCTCCCGCTCCCAAATCTTGATTCGGACGAGGTCGCGGATCATCCGGAAGGAATCGGCCGCGAACTCCACCGTGGTGAGCTCGGACTCGTAGTGAAAGACGACGGGGATCTCCACGATCCGGAAGCCCGCGACCTGGGCGATCCGCAGCACCTCCGGGTCGTAGGAGAAGCGGTTCAGCCGCTGGCGAGAGAAGATGTGGAGCGCGGCTTCCTTGCTGAATCCCTTGAGGCCCGCCTGGGTGTCGAGGACCCCGGGGACGACGAGGCGGATGATGCGGTTCCCGAGGCGGCTCAGCCAGTGCCGGGTGACGAGCTTGGAGAACATCCGGGGGCTGATGAGGTAGCGGCTCTCGGGGTGGACGCGGGAGACGATGACCGCGTCCGCCCCGGATTCGAGAAGGCGGAGCATCTGCCCAACCGTGTCCAGCCCGTAGGGCAGGTCGGCGTCCATCGTGATCCGGTAGAGCCCCTCCGCCGCGAGCATGCCCTTCCGGACGGAGGCCCCCTTGCCCATGTTCCGGTCGTTCCGGAGGAGGCGGATGATGCCCCCCCGCTGGCCCTCCACCTGCTGGATGGCGGCGACCGTGCCGTCGTCGCTGCAATCGTCCACCACGATAAGCTCGAAGGGGTGCCCGGAACGGCTCAGCCAGGACAGGAGGTCTTCCAGCGACCGGCGGATGAAGCCCACGCTCCGGTAGACCGGCAGGATGACGCTCAGGCGCGGCGAGGACGGCAAAGACCCGCTCGGGCTGCGCACCTCATCCCCCTTGGTCCCGCCGGCCGCCGGGCGATCAGGTCTTGCGGCAGCGGAAGAGAAAATGCGCGTAGGGCTTCCCGCGGTGGAAGGGAACCGTCTCGACCGCGAATCCGCACGCCCGGAGAAGCCCCTCGTTCTCTTCCTTCGACGCGTAGTGGATCCCGCGGCCGGCCGTGGTGCGGAGAACGTTCAGGGCGAGCCACTCCTGGAGCAGCGCCACTCCGTACTTCCAGGCGGGCCGCGTGGTAATCTCATGCACCAGGAGCAATCCTCCCGTCCGGATGGCCCGCCGCGCGTTCTCCACGATCCGCCGTTTCTCCTCCCCCGGCCACAGGTAGAGCACGTCCAGCAGGAGGGCCGCGTCGAACCCTTCCTCCGGCTCGTCCAGCGCCAGGAGGTCTCCCCGCCGGAAGGAGAGGTTCCCCAGCCCCTCCCCCGCACGGCGGGCGGCCTCCACCTTGCGCGCCTCCCGCTCGATCCCCACCACCGAGCGGCCCGGGGCCGAGGCCGCCAGCATGACCGCGGCGAGACCCTGCCCGCAGCCGAGGTCCGCCACCCGGCCCTGCCGGGGGACCTCCGCCTCGAGAAGCCAGAGGTTCATCATCCGGCAGCGGAGCGCCACGTGGAAGCGCTCCCGCGGCGGGCAGAAGCGGTAGCGCGCGAGAAGCGACCGGGAATCCCCCCTCTCCAAGCGCCTCCTCCGGCCTCATGTGCTCGGGCATCCGTATTCTAGCCGGAGGGGAGGAAAAAGGGCAGGAGAGAGGGCCTCAATCCCAGGCCCCTTTCAGGCCTTTTTTCCCCGGGGGCCAAGTGCTAGGTTGTCCCGGCGGCTCCCACGGGCGGGGGATCAATGCACACGATTCTCTACTGCCACCATTACACCCGGATCAGCGGCGGGGAAACCAGCCTCCTCGAATTGTTCCGCCGCCTGGACCGCGGCCGCTTCCGCCCCCTCCTGGCGGCGCCGCCTGAGGGGCCCTTCCCGGACGCGGCGCGGGAACTGGGGGTCGAGGTCATCCCGGCCCAGTACGGCCCCCTCCGCCGCCTGGACCTCCTGGCCCGCGCCGCCCGCCGCCTATGGGGGGTGGCCCGCGCCCGCGCCGTCTCGCTCCTCCACGCGAACGGCCCCCTCACCAACATCCCCGCCGCGCTGGCCGGCCGCCTCGCGGGGCGCCCCGTCGTCTGGCACGCCCGCAACCTCATCGTCCCGGGGGAGGAGATCGACCTCGACCGCCTCCTCCTGCCCCTCGCCTCCCTCCTCATCGCCAACTCGGACGCCATCCGGGAGCGCTTCCGCTTCCGGGGCGGGCTCTCCCCGAAGACGATGACCATCATCAACGGCGTGGACGTGGAGCGCTTCCACCCCTCCGTCTCGGGCGAGGAGGTGCGCGCCCGCTACGGCGCGGGGCCGGGGGATCTGCTCGCCGGGGTGGTGGGACGGATCTCCCCCATCAAGGGCCAGCGCACCTTCATCGAGGCGGCGGAGCGGCTCGTCCCGCGCTTCCCGAACCTGCGCTTCCTCATCGTGGGGGCGGGGCTCTTCGAGGGCGAGAAGAAGTGTGAAGAGGAGCTCCGGGCGCTCGTCGCCGCGCGCAACCTGGGCGGCCGCGTCTTCTTCTCGGGCTACCAGCGCGATGTGCGGGCCCACACCGCCGCCCTCGACATCTGCGTCATCCCCTCGGACGCCGAGCCCTGCGGCCGCGTCATCTTCGAGGCCATGGCCATGGCCAAGCCGGTCGTGGGCACCGCGGCGGGCGGCACGCCCGAGATCGCCGCCGAGGGCGAGACGGGCCTCCTCGTCCCGCCGCGCGACCCGGAGGCCCTCGCCGCCGCCATCGCCCGCCTCGCGGGAGAGCCCGGTCTCAGGCGGCGCATGGGCGAGGCCGGCCGGCGGCGGGTGGCCGAGCGGTTCACCATCCAGGCCCACGTCGGCCGGACCGAGGAAGCCTACCTCCGCCTCCTGGGGGAGCCCCGTGGCTAGCCTTTCGGGCGCGCTCCGGCGGGAGAACGGCGCCGCCAGCCTCGCCTGGGGCGAGGACTGCCGCTTCCAGGCGGCCGGGGACGCCCAGGCCGCCGTCCTGGGCCCGGCCCGCCGGGAGCTGCCCGCCGAGGCGCTCGCCCTGGCCGCCCGCCCCGGGGACGCGGAGGCCATCCTGCGGGCCCACCTCCTCGCCGGGATGGGCTTCTCGTTCGCCGTCTGGGAAGGGGGAAGGCTCACCCTCGGGGCGGACCCCTGGGGGCTCCAGACGCTCTACTACCGCGAAGCGGACGCCGGGGTGCGCTTCAGCGACCGCCTCGCCGACCTCGCGCGCCCGGGGGAGGAGAAGCTCCACCTCGCCTCCTGCGAGCACTACATGCGCTACTTCACCGTCCCCCCCGGGCGCACCCTGCTGGGAGGGGTGCGGCGGGTCTGCCCGGGCGAGCGGCTCGTCGTTTCGGCGGAAGGGATCACGGCCGAGCCCTTCATCGTCCTCGGCGGGGAGCGCCTCCAGGACCCCATCGAGGCCCGGTGGCAGCTCAGGGAAAGCGTCGAGGAGGCGGTGGCCGCGGCGGCGGATCTCCCGCCGGGAGAGGCCGTGGGGCTCCTCCTCAGCGGGGGAGCGGACAGCACCGCCCTCCTCGCGCTCCTCCGGCAGGTTCGGGGCAGCGGCCCCATCGTCGCCATTCACGCCGGGGACGAGGGAAGCCCGGATCGGGACTTCGCCCGGGCCGTGGCGGAGCGCCACGCGGCGAAGTTCGTGGACCTGACCCTCACCGGCCGCGACGCCTGGGAGAGCCTCGTCTGGATCGTGGGGAGCATGGAGGCCCCCGGCGGCAACGCCTCGGCCGTCGCGAGCTGCCGGGCGTTCTCGCAGGCGCGGGAGATGGGGCTTCGGCGGGTGATCTCGGGCCTGGGCGCGGACGAGGCCTTCGGCGGCCACGGCAAGCATCTCCTCGCTCCCTGGTGGCCGTGGATGAGCCGGCTCCCCCTCTCCCTCCGGAAGCCGCTGGCGCGCTGGGGCCGCACCCCCGCCCTCCGGGCTGCCCTGGCGGCCGAAGGGGGTCCCGCCGAGATGCACCGGGCGATGTACTGCCTGATGGAGGAGGAGGCCGCCGACCGCTTGCGGGGCGGGCTGGCGCGGTTCGCCCAGCCGCGCCCGGAGGGCGGCCCGGGGCATCCCCCCGATTATTCCTCCGCCCTCCTCCAGGTGGACCTGGATCAATGGCTGCGGGCCGCTCTCGCCCCCATGGCGGGCGCCCTGGCGGCCGCGAACGGGCTGGAGCTGGCCCTCCCGCTGGCCTCCGTCCCCCTGCTCAGGCTCTCGGCCGCGATGCCGCTCTCCTGGAAGGTCCGCGGGCGCTCGGGCAAGCACATCTTCCGCCAGGCCCTGGAGGACCTGCTGCCCGCCGAGATTCGGGTCCGCTCCCGCAAGGGCTTCACGGTGCCTTCCTCGGAGTGGCTGCGCGGCGGCTTGGGGGAGACGGCGCGCCAGCTCCTGGACCCGGGCCGGGTGGAGCGTTGGTGCCTGCTCGACAAGGAGGGGCCGGGGCGGCTCCTGCAGGACCACCTGGCGGGCCGGGCCGACTGGGGGCTCGTCCTGTGGGGCTGGATGACCTTCTCGGAGTGGCACGACCGTTTTTTCCCTCCGAAGGGGGGGATGTGATAGATTGACCGGCGCCCATCTCCGTCGTCCCGCCGGCGCGGGCCGCCGCTCCGCCGCGAGGAGTTTTCATTGAAGAGCCCGGCTTCGCGGCTTCGCGCGCCCTCGGAACGAACCCAGGTCGTCGAGACCGACGTCCTCGTGGTGGGCGGGGGCGTGGCCGGCTGCCTCGCCGTGCTCGGCGCCGCCGAGGCCGGGGCCAGGGTCGCGGTGTGCGAGAAGGGCGGCATCATCGAGCGCTCCGGGAGCGTCGCCGCCGGGGTGGACCACTTCTTCTCCATCCTGGAGGAAGGCCCGGAGTGGGACACGCCGGATTATCTCCTCCGGCACGTCCCCCGCCTCACCGACGGCATCGCCGACCTCGACTCGGCGGCCCGCCTGCTCCACGGCCTCAAGCCCATGGTCCACTACCTCGAGAAGCTGGGGGTGGACTTCACCGACCCCGAGACGGGGCGCAGGTACTACCGCCACCGCTCCTTCGGGATGCCGGGCGAGTACACCATCAACTTCGACGGGCGCGACTTCAAGCACCACATCGGCCGCGCGGCCCGGAACACCGGCGCGCTGGTGCTCGAGCGGGTGATGGTGCCCGAGATCCTGGTCGAGGACGGCCAGGTGCGCGGTGCCGTGGCCTTCCACATCCGCCACGGCACCTTCTACTTCATCCTGGCGCGCGCCGTGGTGATGGCCACCGGCGAGACCAACCGCATGTCCCGAAACGCCTCGGGCGTCCCTTTCGACAGCTGGCACACTCCCTACAACACGGGGGACGGCCAGGCCATGTCCCTGCGCCGGGGCGCCCGGCTGGCCAACATGGAGTTCTTCGACTGCACCCTCTGCCCGAAGGGCTACTCCACCCAGGGCACCAACGCCTTCGTGGGCGGGGGCGGGCACCTCAAGAACCGCCTCGGCGAGCGCTTCATGTTCAAGTACCACCCGGACGGAGAGCGCGCCCGCCGGGGGGACCTCATCCTCGGCATCGTCACCGAGATCATGGCGGGGCGGGGGCCCATCTGCTGCGACTGCACCCATCTGCCCCCGGACGAGATCCACCGCCTCAAGGAAACCCTCGGGGTGGACCGCCCGGCCATGCCCGCCTTCTTCGAGCAGAAGGGCATCGACATCGCCAAGGCCCCCTTCGAGATCACGGTGTCGGAGCTCTCGAGCCGCCACGGCGGCACCTTCTTCCGATCGAGCGGCATCCTCATCGACCCCGAGACCCGGACGAACGTGGAGGGCCTCTTCGCCGCGGGGGACTGCTCCACCATGAGCGCGGGCATATCGGGTGCCGCGGTGATGGGCAGGGTCGCGGGCGAGGAGGCGGCGCGCCACGCCCTGGCCTCCCCCCGGCCCCGTCCGCTCGGGGACAAGGAAACCGCCTCGATCCGGGACTCCATCCTCCGTCCCCTCCGGAGGCCCGGGGGCTGCACCTTCTCCGAGTTCGAGGACGAGGTGCGCGCCGTCGTGACGGATTACGTCGGCTTCTACCGGGACGAGCCCCACATGCGCGAGGGCCTGCGCCGGCTCAAGGCGCTCCGGGCGCGCGAGGCCGAGATGACCGCCGGGGACCACCACGGGCTCATGCGCGTCCACGAGGCGCGGAACATCCGGGCGGTCGCGGAGGCCATGGCCGCGAGCGCCGTCGAGCGGCGGGAGACGCGCGGGGGCGGCGCCCACATCCGGGCGGACTACCCACGCCAGGACGACGCCAAAGGGCTGAAGATGATCATCGTGGAGCTCGACGGGGAGGACCTCCGCGTCTCCTCCAGGCCCACGGGCATCACGCCCGAGGACATCCGCTCCACCGCCGCGCTCGGGGAGGCGAGGGCCCATGCCCATCCTGATTGACGAGAAGACCTGCCTCTCCGGGTGCACGATCTGCGACTTCTTCTGTCCGGGCGACATCATCTGGCGCGAGTCGCGCGAGAAGCCGCCCGAGGTGAAGTACCCGGACGAGTGCTGGTACTGCGGCGCCTGCGAGGACCACTGCCCCGTCGACGCCGTCAAGGTGATCTTCCCGCCCGAGATGCTCAACTGCCAGACGCCGGTCGAGACCCTCATGGGGCTCCCCGCCCGGGGCCTGGCCCGGCCCGACGCGGGAGAGGCAGGCGCAACCAATTGATTTAATTGGAAGTCTTGCCTTTACCGCTCTTCGTTCGCCTGATATGATTTCCGCCCTGGGGCCGATGGAGGGCCGGGGAGCGCCGGCTTGAGAGTTCTCCACATCATCACCCGGCTCGACCGGGGGGGCTCGGCCGACAACACCCTGCTCTGCTGCATCGGCCAGCGGCGGAGCGGCCACGAGGTGGTGCTCGCCGCCGGAAGCGGCATGACCGGGGAATCGCCCTTGCTGCCCCGGGCGGAGGCGGAGGGCGTAGCGCTGGTCCGGATCCCGCCGCTCGTCCGCGCCATTCATCCCGCGAGGGACGCGGGCGCGCTGTGGGCCTGCTACCGCCTGATCCGAGGGGGAAGGTTCGACCTCGTGCACACCCACACCTCGAAGGCCGGGATCCTGGGCCGCGCCGCCGCCCGCCTCGCCGGGGGCTGCCGGGTCGTCCACACCCCGCACGGCCACGTCTTCTACGGCTATTTCGGCCCGTGGAAGACCCGCCTGTTCGTCTGGGCCGAGCGCCTGATGGCCCGCTGGACCGACGCCATCGTCACCCTCACCGACCGGGAGGCCGAGGAGCACCTCGCCCTGGGCGTGGGGCGCCCCGGCCAGTTCGTCACCATCTTCAGCGGCATCCCCCTCCCCCCGGCTCCTCCCGCCGACCGGGCCGCCCGGCGGAGGGCACTGGGCCTTCCCGAGGACGGCCCGCTCGTCGGCTCGGTGGGCCGCCTCGACCCGGTGAAGGGGCACGGGCTCCTCATCCGCGCCTTCGCCCGGCTCCGCGACCCCAAGGCGCGGCTCGCCCTCGCCGGGGACGGGGAAAAGCGCGGGGAGTACGAGGCCCTGGCCCGGGAACTGGGAATATCGGAGCGCGTCCATTTCATGGGCTGGCGCGAGGACGTGGATGATCTGCTCGGGGCGCTCGACCTCTTCGTCTTCCCCTCTCTGAACGAGGGCATGGGCCGGGCGGCGGTCGAGGCCATGGCGGCGGGGCTCGCGGTGGTGGCCTCCCGCACGGGGGGCCTGCCCGAGGTGGTGAGGGACGGGGAGACGGGCCTGCTCGTCCCGCCCGGCGACGCGGAGGCCCTCGCCTCGGCCATGGAGCGGCTCCTGGCGCGGCCGGAGGAGCGCCGGGCCATGGGCGAGGCCGGGCGCAGGCTGGCCCGGGACTACGGCGCCGAGCGGATGTGCGAGAGGCTGGAGGCTCTCTACGCGAGACTTCTGGCGCCCTCCGCCGCGGGGGCCGCCCGGTGAGGCTCGCTCTCCTCCTGGCCGCCGCTCTCGTGCTCCTGCCGCCCGCTGCGCCCGCCCAGCCGGCCCGGCCCGCCCAGCCCCAGGCCCCCGCCTCCCAGCGGCAGAGCGGGCTGACCCCCCACCGGGCCGTCATCCACATCCACACCACCTTCAGCACCGGCGAGTTCACCGCCGAGGAGATCGTGGCCAAGGCCAAGGCGGCGGGCATCACGGTCGTCGTCTTCACCGACCACGACTACGTCCGCATGGCCTGGGGGCCGCCCCCCTTCCGCCACCTCTTCAGCTACAGCGTGGACTACCGGCCCTCCGTCCTGCGCATCGGGGTGGACGAGTACTACAACACCATCGAGAAGCTCCAGCGCGAAAACCCGGGGATGGTCCTCATCCCCGGCATCGAGAGCGCGCCCTTTTACTACGTCACGGGCGGCCCCCTGGCGGGCGATCTCGAGATCCACGACTGGCGCCGGCACATCCTCCTCCTCGGGATGGGCCGCCAGGCGGTGAAGAAGCTGCCCATCCAGAACAACGGCCTGAGCACCCGCTACTTTTCCGTCCTGCTCCCGGGCTGGCTGATGTACCTGGGGGGCATCTTCCTCTCCCTCGTCCTCCTCATCTTCCCGGGATGGCTCCGGTGGACGGGCGCCGCGCTCTTGCTCCTCAACGTGATGGGGGCCATCGACGCCCACCCCTTCAAGTCGAGCCCCTTCAGCCCCTACCTGGGCCCGCGCGGCATGCGCCCCTACCAGGAGATCATCAACTACACCGAGGAGAACGGGGGGTTCGCCCTCTGGGCCCACCAGGGCTCGCTCCTCGGCCGCGAGAAGACCGGCACGGCCGCCATGCGCACCGCGCCCTACACCCAGGTGCTCCACGAGACGGTCAACTTCTGGGGCTTCGACGCCATCTACGAGGACAACTTCAAGGCCAGCCTGCCCGGCCAGGAGTGGGACCAGTACCTCGTCGGCTACGTCAACGGCCTCAGGCCCAGGCCCATCTGGGGCTACGGCGGGCTCGACTTCCACGCCGAGAGCGAGCTCGGGGGGCGCAAGCGGCTCACCGACATCCAGAACGTCTTCCTCCTCGAGGAGGCCTCCGAGGACGCCTTCTTCCGCGCCCTGGTGAACGGCCGCTTCTACGTCTCCCGGGGCTACACCCCGGCCCGCCTCCAGATGAACGCCTTCCAGGTCGCATCGCCCGACGGCAAGGCCGCGGCGACCTACGGCGGGGAGGCGCAGTTCGGGGGGGCGCCCCGGATCACCTTCGAGGTCGCGGCCCAGGACGGCAGCGCGGTGAGCGTGAAGGCCCAGCTCGTCCGGATGGGGAAGGTGATCCGCACCTTCGAGGGCAAGACGCCGCTCAAGGTGGACTTCACGGACGGCGACAACTTTCCCTTCAAGCGGTTCTACTACCGCGTCGACGCCCAGGTGGACCGGAGCAACCACGTCATCACGAACCCCGTTTTCGTCCGGCGCTGAACGCCGGGCCAGGGAGCGGCCATGAACATCCTCGCCATCGGGTCCCATCCGGACGACATCGAGTTCGGCTGCGGGGGCGCCCTCGCCCGCTACGCCGAGTCCGGCCACCGGGTGATCATGCTCGTGGTGACAGGCGGGGAGCAGGGGGGCGTCTCGGCCACCCGCCGGAAGGAGCAGCAGGCCGCGGCGGACATCCTGAAGGCGGCCGAGGCCATCTTCGGGGCCTACGAGGACACGCGGGTGCCCCTCACCCGGGAGTTCATCTCCTACCTGGAGGACATCCTCCAGAGGACCCGGCCGCACATGATCTTCGTCCACCACGGGGAGGACACCCACCAGGACCACCGCACGGTGCACACGGCCATCCTCTCGGCCGCGCGCTACGTCCCCAACCTCCTTTTCTACGAAGGCCCCACGACCATCGACTTTCAGCCCACGATCTACGTGAACATCCAGGGAACGCTGGACAGGAAGCTGCGCGCCCTCGAGGCCCACGCTTCCCAGGTCCAGAAAACGAACATCCCCAACACCAACATCCTGGAGATGGCCCGGGCGACGGCCGTGTTCCGGGGCACCCAGGGCCGCGTCCCCGCCGCCGAGGCTTTCCGCTCGGCCCGCCTCTTCCTCGAGCCCTGACCGCCATGGCGCCCGCCGCCATCCCCCACTCCCGGCCCACGCTGGGCGAGGAGGAGGCCCGCGCCGCCGCCGAGGCGGTGCGCTCGGGGCAGATCGCCCAGGGCCCCCGCACGGCCGCCTTCGAGGAGGCCGTGGCCCGCTACGCGGGCAGGGCCTGGGGCGCGGCGGTGAGCAGCGGCACGGCGGCCCTCGGGCTCGCGCTCCACGCGATGGGGGTGGGCGCGGGAGACGAGGTGGTGGTCCCGAGCTACAACTGCCCCGCCCTCGCCCACGCCGTCCGCCACCTGGGCGCCCGGCCCCGCCTGTGCGACGTGGAGCCCGCCACCGGGAACCCGACCCCCGAGACGGTGGGCGCGGCGGCCCGGGGGGCGCGGGCGATCATCGCCGCCCACCTGTTCGGTTTGGCCGCCGACGCGGCGGGCATCGCCGCCCTGGGGGTCCCGCTGGTCGAGGATCTCGCCCAGGCGCTCGGAGCCCGCCGCGCGGAAGGCAAGGCGGGAGGATTCGGGAGGCTCGCCATCTGCAGCTTCTACGCGACGAAGCCCCTCGCGGCGGGCGAGGGAGGGATGGTGCTGGGGGACGAGGAGGCCCTCCTCGCCCGGATCCGGGACGCGCGGGACTACGACGAGCGCGACGACCTCGCCCCGCGCTGGAACTGCAAGCTGACCGACGTCCAGGCGGCGATCGGCCTCGTCCAGCTCTCCCGCTACGAGGGCTTCATCGCGCGCCGGAGGGAGATCGCCGCCCGCTACGCCGAGGGGCTCGCCGGGACCCCGCTGGAGCTGCCCGGCGACCCGCCCGGCGGCCGCCACATCTACCACCGCTACGTGGTGCGCCTGCCGGAGGAATACGCCCGGCGGGGCGGCCCCGGGGCGGCGGAGGAGGCCCTTCAGGCGAAGGGGATCGGGGCGCGGCGCCCCATCTACCGCCCCCTCCACCGCCTCATGGGCGAAGCGGGCTTCCCGGGGGCCGAGGAGGCGTGGGCCCGGCATCTCTCCCTCCCGATCTATCCATCCTTGACGGAGGGGGAGATCGAACGGATCATGGGCGCCGTTCGCTCCCTGTTCTGAGGAGAAGATGGCCACGGCGGACCGCGGCACGACCCCTGCCCAGGAGACCGGCGGCGGCTTCGCCTTCGCTTATCTCTATGGGGCCGCCTTCATCATCCTGGGCTTCATCCTCATGCCCCAGGTGAGGGGCTGGATGAAGGACCACGGCCACCGCTGGGCCTACGTCCCCGCCATCTCCCTGCTCGCCTCGTTCCTGGTCACCCCCATCGTCCGGGCCATCGCCGTCAAGATGGGCGTGGTGGACGTCCCCGACGCCCGGAAGATCCACGCCTCCCCCACGCCGCTCCTCGGGGGTCTGGCCGTCTTCTTCGGCTTCGCCTTCTCCGTCTTCGTGAACAACCTCTACTCGCCGGAGATGATGGGCGTGGCCGTGGCCGCCGCGATCCTCCTCATCGTGGGGGCCTGGGACGACATGCGCCGGGTCCGCGCGACCGTGAAGATGGCCGCCCAGCTCCTCGCCTGCGCCATCGTCGTCTACTCGGGCGTGCGGCTCTCCTTCTTCCCGCCGGGCATCCTGGAGGACACGGTCGAGATATTCCTCACCTTCCTCTGGCTCATCGGCATCTCGAACGCCCTCAACTTCCTCGACGGCATGGACGGCCTCGCCTCGGGCCTGGGGGCCATCGCCGCGCTCTTCTTCGGCGTCTCGGCGCTCCAGACCAACCAGCCTTTCGTCATGTTCCTGAGCCTGGGGCTGATGGGCGGGTGCCTGGGCTTCCTGCCCTACAACCTGCGTTCCGGCAAGCCGGCCGCCATCTTCCTGGGGGACGCCGGGAGCACCTTCATCGGCTTCACCCTGGCCTCCCTCGGCGTCATGGGCACATGGGACGTGAACGACCCCATCAAGGCCTTCGCGATGCCCATGCTGATCCTGGGGGTGCCGATCTTCGACACGACCTTCATCACCGCCTCCCGCGTCGTCTCGGGCCGGGTCGCCTCGGTGCGCGAGTGGCTGGAGTACGTGGGCCGGGACCACATCCACCACAAGCTGGTGGACGTGGGGCTCTCGCGGCGCCAGACCGTCTTCTTCATCTTCCTGGTGGCCGCCTCGCTCGGCATCTCGGCCCTCGTCCTCAGGAACGGCCGCACGGTGGACGCCCTCCTCCTCCTCATCCAGAGCTTCAACATCCTCTTCCTGCTCGTCATCCTGATGCAGAAGGGCGCCGACACCCGCCGCCGCAACGGGGACCCTTCCTGACCCGTCCTGGGGAAAAAAATTTTTTCCCTTGAAGCCGGGGAGGGATGCGTATCCTCCCTCCGCCCGTCCAGTTCCGGGAGGCTCCCCTTCGGGCAGCGCCGTTTTTTTTGCCTCGTATATAGGTGAAGATTGGTGAAAAACAGGGAAAGACGGGACTTTTTTAAAAGGAAGCGGGGGGTGCTTCCCCCGCCCGCCCCGGCGGGATTCAGGCCCGCCCGATGAAATTTTTTGGCTAGAATATCGGTGAATATCGTAGACAGCCCAGGAAAGACGGGCTTTTTACGCCGAAACTCCCGACCCTGCGAACCCTTTGTCCCTCCGTCCGCGTCCGCCCCCGTCCCGAGAAATTTTTTGCCTGGAATATCGTGAAATATCGTAGACAGTCCAGGAAAACGGGGCTTTCTTAGTGAAATTCCTCTCAGGTCCGAAATGCCCTTCCATCCCCGGCATCTCCCCGGCCGGAAACCGGGCGGGCGAGGCCGGCTCTCCTTGAAGATAGGCCGGGAGAGGGAAACCTCCGCTACCGCAATTTCGTCCAATTTCGCGCACGTTCATGCTTGGTCCTCAGGGGGAGCAGATTTTCAAACTTCAAAGTGGGGGACGAGGGAGGCCCGGGTATTGGAGTTCCCCCCATGTTCCCTCCCCCCTGCCACCTCCGCCTACGCGGGCCTCAGCCCTCTCGCCTTCGAGAAGCTCGCTTCGGCGGACGAAGGCCCGGAGGGAGGGGGAGAGGCCAGGGCGTGGACGGGGGTGGTGAATTTCCCTCCCCCTCCGGGGAGAACCCAAGAACCGGTGGAGTAAAGTGTCACCCATGTCCCAGGTCTGATGTGTTACCCATGTACCCGGTTGCACAGAGGGGGAAGCGCCGAGCGCTCCCCCCTGAGGGAAGACGAATCTTGTAATAGCCCCTCGTCCTAGCCTCAGCCAGAGGGCGACCAGGAGATTCGCCCCTACGGATACGACCTTCCCCCGCAAGTGTAGGCCTACAGCCGGGGATAGCGCCCGCGCCAGATCTCGTACAGGGGCGCCCAGTACATGGAGAAGGTGAAGATCCAGGCGAACTCCTCGATGGGGATGCCCTCGATGGCGAACCCCGAGAAGTTCACGAGCTGGTAGCTCGCCCGGAGCGAGGGGAAGGCCCTCCAGAAGACGTAGTAGATGGCCCCGTAGATGAGGGTGGCGGCGAGGCCCGAGAAGAGAATGGGCCGCACCGCGTCCCATCCCAGGAAGCCGAGGAGGACGATCGTCCCCAGCAGCATGGCCCCCCCGGGGAACCAGGCGAAGTTGACGGGCACCTCCGTCCCGCCCGGCAGGTAGAGGGCGAGGAACAGCGCGGGCGCCGCGAGGGTCCAGGCGGGGTGGACCCGCCGCAGGAGGAAGAGGCCCTTCCCCGCCACGGCCTGGTAGGAGCAGGCGCAGAAGCCCCCCAGCACGCCGCAGAAGAGCAGGCTCTCGAGGAAGAGCTCATTGCCCAGGGGGATGGCCTTGAACTTGGGAATCCAGTAGGACGGGATGAAGAGGGGCTCGGTGAACCCGAGGAAGAAGGAAACCCCGCTGGAGAAGAGGAGCTTCCGGCGCAGGTCCTTCCGGAGATGGAAGTAAGCGGCCCATACCGCGCCGAAGGCGAGGGCCAGCCACAGGTAAACGTAGTCCCGCATCCGATTCCTCAGCCGTTCACGAGGCGGACGAGGGGCCTCTCCCCGTGGTACTCGATGATGTTGAGGGCGGCGAAGTCCTGCTCGATGCGGAAGAAGTTCTCGAGGGGGACGCCGAGCGCGTCGCACAAAATCACCCGGTTCACCCCGGCGTGCGCCATCACCATGATGTTCTTTCCCGCCATCTTCTCGCGGAGGCGCCGCAGCGCCCGGCGCACCCTGAGGGCGAGGTCCTGCAGGGACTCCCCGCCCGGCGGCCGGGAGCGCACGAAATCGGCGTAGTGGGCCCTGAGGCGCTCGGGCTCCTTCGCGCTCAGGGAGGCGTAGGTTTCCCCCTCCCATTTCCCCAGGTCCAGCTCGGAGAGCCCCTCCACCACCTCGCCCTCCCCCGGGGGCTCCAGGCCGAGCTCCTCCCGCAGGAGGAGCGAGCTGCGGCGGGCCCGGCGCAGCGGGCTCGTGAAGCAGCGGATCTCCCCGCCGCCGTCCAGCCAGGGCGCGAGGCGCGCGCCGGCCTCCCGCATCTGCGCCTCCCCGCGCGGGGAAAGCTCCACGTCGGTCCGCCCGAAGAAGCGGCCCTGCTCGGAGCCCACCCCCGCGCCGTGCCGCACGAGGAGGAGCCGGATCGGGTGGGAAGCCTTTCCCGGCATGGAGACCGACGGATCGCTCCGGTCCGCCGTCACCGGCTCGGGAAGCTGCGAAACGGGATTCTCCATAAAGAGGGCCTCATTCCTTGACCGCGACCGAGATGTCGCGGATGCCCGCCGAAAAGCTGCTGCCCATGATCTGGACCACGAAGCCGTAGTCGAGGCGCTTGTCCGCCTTGATGGTGAGGGTGTGCCGGCCGGGCTTCGCCGCCGCCTCCTTCAGGCGGCGCTCGAGGGCCGGGAGGGAGAGCGGCTGGCCGTTCAGGCGGATGTCCTTCTCCACCCCGACCTCGACGAGGAAGTCCTGCTTCTGCTGGGCCTGGGCGCTCTGCTTCGACTCGGGCAGCTCGATGTCGAGCCGCCGCGTGAAGTCCACGAACGAGGTGGAAACCATGAAGAAGATGAGGAGGAGGAAGACGAGGTCCGTCATCGAGATGAGCTGGAGGCTGTAGTCCTCCTCCTGCTTCTGGAAGCGCATCTAGGCGTCCTCCCCCGCCTCGGCCGGCGCGGACGCACGCAGGGGCTTTCGGCCCGGCGTCTCGGCCACGACAAGGGCGTCGAGGAGGTTGAGCGCGATGTTCTCCATCTCGAAGATGAGCCGGTCGGCGCGGGAGCGGAGGTAGTGGTAGCCCGCCAGCGCCGGGATGCCCACGGCCAGCCCCGCCACCGTGGTGATGAGGGCCTCGGAGATGCCCCCGGCCACAAGGCTCGGCGTCACCGTCCCCGCGCGCCCGATGGCCTCGAAGGCGCTGAGCATCCCCAGGACCGTCCCGAAGAAGCCCAGCATGGGGGCCAGGTTGGCGATGACGCCCAGCGCCCGCAGGTTGCGCCCCAGGACGGAGGACTCGTGCTGCCCCGTGCCCACCATGGCGCGCTCCATCTCGTCGATCCCCAGGTGGCGCCGCTGGACCCCCGCCCGGAGGATGCGGGCCAGCGGCACGTCGAAGCGCTCGTACACCCGCAGCGCGGCGTCGAAGTCCGCCCGCCGCCAGTAGCGCTCGCTGGCGTGGACCACCTCGTTCGGGATCACCTTCTCGCGGCGGAAGGCGAAGAGGCGCTCGAACACCACGGCCAGGGCCACGATGGAACAGACGCCGAGGGGGACCATGGTGATGCCCCCCTTCTTGACGAAGTCCCAGGCCGCCGGGGAGAGGCCGAAGAGGCCGCCTCCCCCGGCGGGGGGGGCCGGGGCCGCCTGCCCCGCCTGGGCCGCCAAGGCCGCCCCGGCGGCCATAAGAAGCGCCGCGCCCGCCCATGCTCCCGCCTTCCACGCTGTCACTTTCGGATTCCTCCGCTCACGCCGCGCCGGCCGAGGCGGCCAGCAGGCTCTCGACATCTGGCTCGATACGGATGCGCTCCCCGAACACGTCCGCGCAGAGCGGGACGATCGCCTCCGCCACCTGGCTGAGCGGGGGAGCCGCGCCGAGGAGGCGATCGAGCGAGGTCACCCGGGCGCCCGCCTCGCCGCAAGGGTGAATCATCTCGAAAAACCGCAGGTCCGTCGAGACGTTGAAAGCGACCCCGTGCATGGTGATCCACCTCCGGGCGCCCACGCCCAGGGAGAGGATCTTCGCTCCCGCCACCCAGAGGCCCGGCTGCCCCGGCCGGCGCTCGGCCCGGAAGCCGAGATCGGCCAGGTGGCGCACGAACACCTCCTCGAGCCTCCGGCAGTGGCGGTGGACGTCCCGGTCCCGCGCGCGCAGGTCGCACACCGCGTAGAGCATGAGCTGCCCGGGGCCGTGGTAGGTCACCTCGCCGCCCCGGTTGATGCGGACGACGGGCACCTCCGTGCCGTCCCAGGGCGCCCGGGTGCGGAGCACGTTCGCCTCCGCCCCTCCCTGCCCCAGCGTGAACACCGGCTCGTGGTCGAGGAGGAGGAGCGCGTCCTCGGCCAGGCGGCCCGCGGCCCGCTCCTCCCAGAGGCGCCGCTGGAGCGCCCACGCCTCGCCGAAGGCCATCCGCCCCAGGTGGAGGGCTTTCACCGGGAGGCCCTACTCAAAGTAGACCGCCCCCTCCCCCACCAGCTCGCCCAGCTCGGCGGAGAGCGACTCCGAGGGCGCGACGACGAACTCCCGGCCCGCCTGCACCAGCACCTCGCGCTCCGGGAACTGGAGGGCGAAGAGGACGGGCACCTCGCCCGGGTGGCGGGCCAGCACCTCGCGCACCGCCGTCAGCCGGCCGTGGGCGCGGCCCGTCTCGCCCAGATGGAGGACCATCCGCTGGGTGCGCGCCATCTGCGCCTGGGCCAGCGGCTCCACCGAGCGCACCACCACCTGCACCCCCTCCTCCGAGACCTCGGCCATCCCCTCGACCAGGACGGGCTCCTCCGTCTCCAGGCGCGGGAAGAAGGCCTCGAAAACGTCGGGGAACATGGTCATCTCGGCCGTGCCCTCGCGGTCCTCCAGGACGAAGCTGGCCATCCGGCGCCCGGCCCTCGTGGTGCGGATCTTCGAGGAGCGGATGAGGCCCGCCATGCGCACCCGGTGGGTGCCCTCGAGCTCGGCCAGCCGGCGGGAGTCCATGTTGGCGAGGCGGCGGATGGTCTCCTGGTGGTCGTTCAGGGGGTGGCCCGAGACGTAGAAGCCCAGCACCTCCTTCTCGAAGGCGAGCCGCTGACGGGCGGGCCACTCGGGTACATCCGGCAGGGCGGCGGAGAGGGAGGGCGCCTCCTCGGGGGAGAAGAGGCTCGTTTGGCCCATGGCGGTGGTGCGCTGCTCGCGGACCCCCGCCTCCAAGGCGGCGTCGAGCGCGGCCATGGCCTGGGCCCGGCCGATCCCCAGGCTGTCGAAGGCGCACGCCTTGACGAGGCTCTCGACCGCCCGGCGGTTCAAGTGGCGGTGCTCCACCCGGCGGCAGAAGTCGCCCAGGGTGCGGAAGGGCCCCTCCGCCGCCCGGGCGGCCAGGATGGCGTCCACCATGGCCTCCCCCACGTTCTTGACCGCGAGGAGCCCGAAGCGGATGGAGTCGCCCTCGACGGTGAAGTCCTTGTCGCTCGCGTTCACGTCGGGGGGGAGCACCGCGATGCCCATGTCGCGGCACTCGGCGATGTCCTTGATCACCTTGTCCGCGTTGTCGCGGTCGCAGGTCAGGAGGGCCGCCATGAACTCCCGCGGGTGATGGGCCTTGAGGTAGGCCGTGCGGTAGGCGATGAGGGCGTAGGCCGCGCTGTGGCTCTTGTTGAAGCCGTAGCCCGCGAACTGCTGGATCTGGTCCCACAGGGCCTCGACCTTGCGGCGGTCGTGCCCCCAGGCGGCCGCCCCCTCGACGAAGTCCCGCATCTGCTGGGCCATGAGCTCGGGGCTCTTCTTCCCCATGGCCTTGCGCAGCACGTCCGCGCGGCCCAGGGAGAAGCCCGAGAGCGCGTTCGATATCTGCATCACCTGCTCCTGGTACACCATGACGCCGTAGGTGCTCTCCAGGATGGGCTTGAGCTCGGGAAAGAAGTAATCGATCTGCGCCCGCCCGTGCTTGCGGTTGATGAAGGCGTCCACCATCCCGCTGTTGAGGGGCCCGGGGCGGTAGAGGGCCACCATGGCGATGAGGTCCTCGAAGCTCGAGGGGGCGAGCTTCCGGAGGTACTCGCGGATGCCCCGGCTCTCGAGCTGGAAGATGCCCGTGGTGCGGCCCTCGGAGAGGAGCCTGTAGGAGGCCTCGTCGCCGAGCGGCAGGGTGTCGAGGTCGAGCTCCACCCCCTTCAGGCGCACGAGGTCGACGGTCCGCTTGAGGGCGGTCAGGGTCTTGAGGCCCAGGAAGTCCATCTTGAGGAGGCCGAGCTGCTCGACGTCCTTCATGTCGAACTGCGTCATGACCTCGCCGCCGGACCCCTTGTAGAGGGGCACGAAATCCGTGAGCTTCGAGGGCGCGATCACCACCCCCGCCGCGTGGGTGCCCGCGTGGCGGATGTTCCCCTCGAGCTTGCGGGCCGTCTCCATGAGCCGGCCCACGTTCGGGTCGCGGCTCACCGCCTCGCGCAGGCGGGGCTCCTTCTGGAGGGCGTCGTCCAGGGTGATCTTGAGCTCGTTCGGGACGAGCTTGGCGATGCGGTCCACCTCGCCGTAGGGCATGTCCATCACCCGGCCCACGTCGCGGAGCACTCCCTTGGCCAGCATGCTGCCGAAGGTGATGATCTGGCAGACGTTCTCGCGGCCGTACTTCTCCTGCACGTAGCGGATGACCTCGTCCCGGCGGTCCATGCAGAAGTCGATGTCGATGTCGGGGGGGCTCACCCGCTCGGGGTTCAGGAAGCGCTCGAAGAGGAGGGAGTAGCGGAGCGGGTCGATGCCCGTGATCCCCAAGGCGAAGGCGGCGAGGCTCCCCGCCGCCGAGCCCCGCCCCGGCCCCACGGGGATGCCGTTCTCGCGGGCGTAGCGGATGAAGTCCGAGACGACGAGGAAGTAGCCCTCGTATCCCTGGCTGTTGATGACGCCCAGCTCCATGGCGAGGCGCTCGCGGTAGCGCCTGGCCTCGCTCCCGCCGATGCCGAGCTGCTTGAGCCGCTGCTCGAGCCCCTCCTCGGCCAGCTTCCGGAGGTAGGTCTTGCGGTCCGAGCCGTCCGGGATGGGGAAGTCCGGGTAGTGGCTCCCCCCGAACTCGAAGGCGAAGTCGCAGCGCTCGGCCACGGCCAGGGTGTTCCGGAGCGCCTCGGGCACCTCCTTGAACAGGGCCCCCATCTCCCCGGCGCTCTTCAGGTAGAACTCGTGGCTCTTGATGTGCATCCGGTTGGGATCGGTCAGGGTCTTGCCCGTCTGGATGCAGATGAGGACCTCCTGGACGCTGTGGTCGCCCTGGTCCAGGTAGTGCACGTCGTTCGTGGCAACGAGGGGGAGAGCGAGCTCCCGGGCGAGGGCGACGGCCTCGGGGACGAGGCGCTTGTCCTCCTCCATCCCGTGGTCCTGGATCTCCAGGTAGTAGCGGCCCGGGAAGAGCTCCTTGTAGAAGGAGGCTGCCTCGCGGGCGGCGGCGCGGTCCCCCCTCAGGAGGGCCTCGTTCACCTCCCCCTTCAGGCAGGCCGAGGTGCAGATGAGGCCCTCGGCGTGCCGGGCGAGGATCTCCCGGTCCACGCGCGGGAAGTAGTACATCCCCTCGGTGAAGCCCGCCGTCACCAGCTCGCAGAGGTTGCGGTAGCCCTTCGCGTTCTCGGCCAGGAGCAGCATGTGCCAGGAACGGGAGCCCCCCGTGCTGTTGTTCGCCCGGTCGTGGCGGCTGCCCGGGGCGACGTACACCTCGCAGCCGATGATGGGCTTCACCCCCGCCTTCCTGGCCGCCTCGAAGAACTTGATCGCCCCGCACATGTTGCCGTGATCGGTGAGGGCCATGGCGGGCATGCCGAGCGACGCCCCGCGCTGGACCAGGTCGTCGATGCGCGCCGCGCCGTCGAGGAGGCTGTACTGGCTGTGCAGGTGGAGGTGGACGAACTCGGCGGCCCCCATGAGGCTACTCCCACTCGATGGTGGCGGGCGGTTTGGACGAGACATCGTACACCACGCGGTTGATGCCGCGCACTTCGTTGATGATGCGGTTCGAGGCCTCGGCCAGGAGATCGTAGGGCAGGTGGGCCCAGTCGGCCGTCATGCCGTCCTGGCTGGTGACGGCGCGGAGCGCCAGCGCGTTCTCGTAGGTGCGCGCGTCCCCCATCACCCCCACCGTCCGCACGGGCAGCAGGACCGAGAAGGCCTGCCACACCTTGTCGTACCAGCCGCGCTCCCGGAGTATCCCGATGAAGATGGCGTCCGCCTCGCGGAGCACCCGCAGACGATCCTCGGTGATCTCGCCCAGCACCCGCACCGCGAGCCCCGGCCCCGGGAAGGGGTGCCGCCAGAGGATGTCCTCCGGCAGGCCCAGTTCCTCCCCCGCGGCGCGCACCTCGTCCTTGAAGAGCTCCCGCAGCGGCTCGACGAGGGCGAGTTCCATCCGCTCGGGAAGCCCCCCCACGTTGTGGTGGCTCTTGATGGTGGCCGAGGGGCCCTTGAAGGAGACGCTCTCGATCACGTCCGGGTAGAGGGTGCCCTGGGCGAGGAACTTGACCCGCCCGAGCTTGCGGGCCTCCTTCTCGAAGACCCGGATGAAGGTTTCGCCGATGCGCTTGCGCTTGGCCTCGGGGTCGGTCACCCCGGCCAGGGCGGCCAGGAACTCCCGCCGCGCGTCCACCGGGACGAGGTTCATCTCGAGCCTCCGGCCGAAGGTCTCGATGACGCCGGCCCCCTCGTCCTTCCGGAGAAGGCCGTTGTCCACGAAGATGCAGGTGAGCTGGTCCCCCACCGCGCGGTGGATGAGGGTGGCCGCGACGGAGGAGTCCACGCCCCCCGAGAGCCCGCAGATGACCTTCCCGCCCCCGACCTGGGCGCGGATGCGCTCGGTGGCCTCGTCGATGAAGGAGCGCATGTTCCAGTCGCCCTTGCACCCGCACACCCCGAAGACGAAGTTGCGCAGGATCTCCTTCCCCCTCGGGGTGTGCACCACCTCGGGGTGGAACTGGATGCCGTAGCGCAGGCCATCCTCGGAACCCATCGCGGCGACGGGGGAGCCCGCCGAGTGGGCCAGGGGCCGGTAGCCGGGCGGCGGGGCCTCGATGGCGTCGCCGTGGCTCATCCACACCGTCTCGCGCCCCGCCGAGCCCTCGAAGATGCCCACGGGCCGGTCCACCACCAGCTCGGCCCGGCCGTACTCGCGGCGGTGGACGGGGGCCACCCGCCCCCCGAGCAGGTGGGTCATGAGCTGCATGCCGTAGCAGATGCCCAGGACGGGGGCGTCCCCCCGCAGCAGATCGGCGTCCACCGTGGGGGCGCCGTTCTCGTAGACGCTCGACGGGCCTCCCGAGAGGATCACCCCCCTGGTCTCCGGCGTCAGGAGCTCGCGCCAGGAGGCGGTGCAGGGGTGGATTTCGCAGTAGACCTGCATCTCGCGGACGCGACGCGCGATCAACTGGGTGTACTGGGAGCCGAAGTCGAGGATGAGGATCCGCTCGCGCATGATGCTCAGCGGGTGAAGAATTCTTCGAAATAGACCGAGCGCACTTGCCCCTGGACCACCTCCTTCGACAGCCGGGCGATGAGGGCGGCCTTGGCCTGCTCGCGCCCCTTGGGGCTGGCCAGGTCCTGGGGGGTCATGCGGTTGAAATGGTCGAAGACGGCCTCGCGGATGACGGAGCGCTTGCCCGCCACCTCGCGCAAGGCCGCCTGGTTAGAGACGCCCAGGGTGAGGGAGAGGTGAAGGAAGACGGTGGGGCCCTTCTCCCTCGCGTTCCGCCGGCTCCCTTCCAGGGGGATGAAGAAGGGCTCCTCGAGGGCGATCTTCCCGGCGTCGGTCTCGTCCCCCTTGCCGCCGGGGGAGATGGAGGGGAGCGCTGGCTCCTGCGGCCCCGGGGCGAGCACCTTCATCGTCTCGCGCGGGTCCGCCGGGGCCTTGGGCGCCTCCTTGGGCGGGAGCACCCGGGCCTGCTCGACCGCCTTGGGGGCCTCGGCCCGGGGCGCGAGCCCCTGGCGGATGATGAAGGCGAAGGTCCAGCCCATGGACAGGATGAGGGCCGCGCCGGCCGCGGGGACGACGTAGTACATGAGGGCGGAGGGGCGCTTGGCGCCCCGCTTCCGGCCCGCGCCCCCGGCTTCCTCGTCTTCATCCGCCTCCTCCGCCGCCTTGGCCGCGGCGGGCTTTTTCTCCGGGGCGGGCTCGACGAGAGGGGGCCGCTCCTTCTTCGGCGGCGCCGCGACCTCGATGGGATGCTCGTCGCGCTCGAGCTGCGGCCCCGCAGGCGCGGCGGCGGGGGCCGCGGCGGCGCCCCCGGCGAACAGGTCGTCGGCGACGTCGATCTCGGTGGAGCGGCTGGCTTGCGCGGGCGTCTTGGCCATCTTCCGTCCAATCTGAACGGGGGGGCCGGGCCGCCCCTCCGGGGAACGCGCCTAGTCCCGCTGGTAGTTGGGCGCCTCGCGGGTGATGAACACGTCGTGCACGTGGCTCTCCTTGAGCCCCGCGGAGGTGATGCGGATGAACTTCGCGTTCTTGCGGAGCTCGGCGAGGGTGCGGCAGCCCGTGTAGCCCATGCCCGCCGCCAGCCCGCCCATGAGCTGGTAAACGGTGGCCGCCAGGGCGCCCTTGTAGGGGACCCGCCCCTCCACCCCCTCGGGCACCAGCTTGGTCTCGCTGAAGGAGTCCTCGTAGCCGTCCGTGTCCTGGAAGTAGCGGTCGCGGGAGGTGCCGTTCTGCATGGCGCCGACCGAGCCCATGCCGCGGTATATCTTGTAGCTGCGGCCCTGGAAGAGGACGCGCTCGCCCGGGCTCTCCTCCACCCCGGCGAAGAGGCTCCCGATCATGACGGCGTGGGCGCCGGCGGCGATGGCCTTCACGATGTCCCCCGAGTACTTGATGCCCCCGTCCGAGACGACCCGCACCCCGTAGGGCTCGGCGGCGGCCGCGCAGGCCGCCACGGCCGTCAGCTGGGGCACGCCCACGCCCGCCACCACCCGGGTGGTGCAGATGGAGCCGGGCCCGATGCCCACCTTGACGATGTCGGCTCCCGCCTTGATGAGATCCACGGTCCCCTCGGCGGTGGCCACGTTGCCCCCCATGAGGAGCACCCCGGGGTGCAGGGACTTCACGGTCTCCACCGCCTTCAGCACCCGCTCGGAGTGGCCGTGGGCGCTGTCCACGACCAGGAGGTCCACCCCCGCCTCCACCAGGGCCTGGGCGCGATCCCGCATGTCGGCCCCCACGCCCAGCGCCGCGGCGGCCCGCAGCCGCCCGTGCTTGTCCTTGGCGGAGCGGGGGAAGCGCCGCACCTTCTCGACGTCTTTCAGGGTGATGAGCCCCTTCAGGTAGAAGTTCTCGTCCACGACCAAGAGCTTCTCGATGCGGTGCTGGTGGAGGATGCCCTTGCTCTCCTCCAGGGTGGTCCCCACCGGGACGGTGATCAGGCCCGCCTTGGTCATCAACTCGGAGACGGTGCGGTCGAGGTCCGTCTCGAAGCGCACGTCGCGGTTGGTCAGGATGCCGACCAGCCGCCCGCCCTCGGTGATGGGCACCCCGGAAATCCGGTAGGCGGCCATCAGGTCGAGCGCCTCCTTGATCTTCTGGCCCGGGCGCATCGTGATGGGCTGGGTGATCATCCCGCTCTCGGAGCGCTTGACCCGGTCCACCTCCGCCGCCTGGCGATCGACGGGCATGTTGCGGTGGATCACCCCGATTCCCCCCTGCTGGGCCAGGGCGATCGCCAGCGCCGACTCGGTCACGGTGTCCATGGCCGCGCTGAAGAGCGGGATGCGCATCTCCAGCTCCTCGGCGATCGTCACCGTGAGGTCCGCGTCCTTGGGGAGCACCGCGGAGCGCGCGGGCAGGAGCATCACGTCGTCGAAGGTCAGGGCGTCCTGGGGAAAGGAATTGAGCGGCATCGGGGGGCGCTGCTCCGTCTCGGGGTGTGGAATGCCAGCCAGTGGGCGGGCCGGCCGCCCCAACGAGGGCGGCATCGGCTGCGGGCGGATCGTGCGCGGCGGCTCTTCGCCTATAAGCTGTTATGAAATAAAGGGCTCAGGAAAAGAAGAAACCCCACGTTCCCTCCTCCCGCGACAGGCAGCATTTTCCGCCCGGGGGAGGCCCCTGTCAAGAAGAAGGCGGGCGCGCCTCGGCCGGACAGCCACCCTCAGGAGCGCAGGAAGCGCCGCCGGACGGGCCCCGTCCCCAGCACCAGCATCAGGGGGCGCCCGTGGGGGCAGGTCCAGCTCCCCGGCATCCCGTCCACCGCCTTGATGAGGGCCGCCACCTCCTCGGGGTGGAGCGCCTGGGCCGCCTTGACCGCCCCCCGGCAGCTCATCCGGGCGATGATGCCGTCGATGAGGTCGGGGAAGCTCATGGGCTCCTCCCACTCGGCCAGGCCCTCGACCACCCGCCGCACCGCCCCCACCGGGTCGCGCTCGGCGAGGAGCGCGGGCACCGAGCGGATGAGGTACTCCCCCGGGCCCGCCGGCTCGAGCTCGAAGCCCGAGCGCTCGAGCGCCGCGCGGTGCGCCTCGAGCCGGATGGCCTCCTCGGGCCGGAGGCGGATGGAGGCGGGCACCAGGCAGGCCTGGGTCTCGACTCTCCCCTCCCGGAACTCGTCCCGGAAGCGGTTGTAGAGCACCCGCTCGTGGGCCGCGTGCTGGTCCATGAACACGAGGCCCTGGGGCGAGGCGAAGAGGAGGAAGCACTCATCCCACTGCCCCAGGTAGCGGCACTCGCCCAGTCGGATGGGCCGCGAGGGATGGGGCGGCTGGAGCACCCGCTCGAGCGGCCCCGCCAGGGCCGAGGCGCGGAAGACGGGGAGGTTCTTCTCCGCGAGCCCGGGCGGGAGCGGAGGCGCCTCCTCCGGGGCCTGCGCGTACTCGGCGGCCGGCTCGTAGACGAGGGGAGCGGCCTCGCCTTCACGAGAAGGGTCCTCGGGCGCGCGGGGGGGGATGTAGCCCCCTCCCCCGAGCAGGGAGGGCGGGGCGGGCCTCCCGCCGGGGCGGGTCTCCCCCAGCCGCCCCGCCGGGATGGGGGCCTCGGGCCTCCGGTAGGTCAGCCGGGGGCGGGGCGCGGGGGCCCCCAGCGTCCCGGTGAGGGCGTCGCGCACCAGGGCGTAGACGGCCGAGGCGCGGCGGAAGCGCACTTCCTCCTTCGCCGGGTGGACGTTCACGTCCACCTCCTCGGGGGGCAGGTCCAGGAAGAGCACGAAGAGGGGGTGCCGCCCCGAGGGCAGGAAGCTCCGGTAGGCCTCGTAGGCGGCCCGCACCAGGACGGGATCGCGCACCGGGCGGCCGTTCACGAAAAGATACTGCCCGTCCCGGCCCGAGCGGGTGAGGCTGGGGGCTGCGGCCCAGCCGGTGAGCCGCACCCCCTCGCTTTCCCCGTTCACCTCCAGGAGGTGGGGCGCCGAGTCCTTCCCGAGAAGGGCGGCCGCGCGGGAGAGGCGTTCCTCTCCCGCCCGGAGATCCAGGAGCACCTTCCCGCCGTGGCGGAGCACGAAGGCCGCCTCGGGCCGCGCCATCGCCGCCCGGCTCACCACCTCGACGCAGCGCGCCAGCTCGGTCTCGGGCCGCCGGAGGAACTTCCGCCGCGCGGGGACGTTGAAGAAGAGCGAGCGGGCCTCGATCTGGGTGCCCTCGGGCGCCCCCATCTCGGTCACCCGCTTGACCTGCCCCCCCTCGATCACCACCTCGGTGCCGAGCGGCTCGCCGGGCCTCCGGGTGGTGAGGGTCACCTTGCTCACCGCCGCGATGGAGGGCAGCGCCTCCCCCCGGAAGCCCAGGGTGGAGACCCGGTGCAGGTCCTCGGAGGAGGCGATCTTGCTCGTGGCGTGGCGCTCGAAGGCGAGCAGCGCGTCGTCCCGGCCCATGCCTTCGCCGTCGTCCCGCACCCGAATGCTCTGGGCGCCGCCGCCTTCGAGGTCCACCTGGATGCGGCGGGCCCCGGCGTCGAGGGCGTTCTCGACCAGCTCCTTCAGGGCCGCGGCGGGCCGCTGGACCACCTCTCCGGCCGCGATCTGGTTCGCGAGCGCCTCGGGGAGGACGCGGATGCGGCTCGGCTGGGGCATGGGGGGCCTCCCGGGGGAACGAAGGAGCCCCATGCTCCCCCATCCCGGCGGGGCTGTCAAGGCGGACCACAAGATTTAGTGGGGTGAATTGGAAATGATGGCCATATGTGCGCAAAGTGTCCGCGCTAGCGAAGGGGAATCGGCCGCCTCCCCAGCTCATGTCCTTGACAATCAGGCATATCGTGATTTAAATTTAGATAAGCCTAATTATTCTTTTGATCCCCCTCTATCTTACCCGTGAAAAGCTCACACCCGCATCGACGACCCCTGGAGACGTGCTCCAATGAAAAAGCGGACCCAGTCCCCCAACCGCGAAGAAAGCTCATCCGGGCCTCCCGGGTTCTCTTTCAACCGCCGGCGGCTCCTGCAAGGCCTTCTCACCCTCGGCGTCGGGGGAGGTGCCCTCGCCGCGGGGGCGAAGCTGGCGGCGCCCCTCGCCGCGCCCAGCCACGGTGGCCCAGGACATGGGGGCACCGTTTCCTCTTCCTCGCCGCACGAAAACGCCCACGCGGGAGGGCACGGAACTTACCTGGTGCGCGAGCGGATCAGCGACGCCGAGCTCGCGGCCCTGACGGCCCGGGTGAAGCCGCTGCGCCCGAAGAGCCCGATGGAGGTGCTCACCTCCTTCGACTACGGCACCGTCACCCGCCTCGGGGACGGCACCCTGCAGCGCGAGTACGTGATGATCGCCGAGGACGCCGAGATCGAGGTGGCCAGGGGCGTGAAATACCCCGCCTGGACCTACAACGGCTCCGTGCCCGGCCCGACCCTCCGGGCCACCCAGGGCGACCGGCTCAAGATCCACTTCATCAACCAGGGCGGGATGCCCCACACCATCCACTTCCACGGAATCCACGCCGCCAATATGGACGGCGTCCTCGAGGTGGTGCCGAGCGGGGGCAAGTTCACCTACGAGTTCACGGCCGAGCCCTTTGGCATCCACCTCTACCACTGCCACACCATGCCGCTCAAGAAACACGTCGAGAAGGGCCTCTACGGCGCCTTCATCGTGGACCCGCCCGAGCCCCGGCCCAAGGCCCGGGAGCTCGTCATGGTCATGAACGGCTACGACACCGACCTGGACGGGGAGAACGAGTTCTACACCGTGAACGGGGTGGCGAACTACTTCCTGGACCATCCCATCCCCCTCAAGACGGGCGATCCGGTGCGGATCTATCTCGTGAACCTGACCGAGTTCGACCTCCTCAACTCGATGCACATCCACGCCCAGTTCTTCAAGCTCTACCGGACGGGCACGCGGCTCGGCCAATACGAGATCACGGACACCGTGATGCTCTGCCAGGGCGAGCGCTGCATCCTGGAGTTCGCCTACAACTTCCCGGGCCGGTTCATGTTCCACGCCCACCAGTCGGAGTTCGCCGAGCTCGGCTGGATGGGCTTCTTCAACGTGGAGGGGCCGCCTTCCGCCTGATGGGCGTCAAAGGGACGATTCCCGCGCGGGCTCCACGCTTGAAAAGAGGTGACGAACAATGGCCGTCCATCATGCGGAACATGCCTCCCGGCCCGTCACGGGCGGCGCCCTGTGGCGGACGTGCGCCTGGGGGCTCCTACCCCTCCTCCTGCTGGCGGGGCTGGTCTATTACGTCATGACCAGCGGCGAGAATCTCCTCGGCCGCTCCCCGGTCTCCCAGGACGCCCTCCAGAAGCTGGAGTTCCAGCGCGTGGTGCTCCGGCCCGGGAGCATCCTCGTCCAGGCCGTCAACACCGGGCCGGGCCCCGTCGCCGTGGGCCAGGTCACGGTGAACGAGGCGATGTGGAACTTCACGGCCGAGCCCAAGGGCGAGGTCGCCCGCCTGGGCCGGGTCCGGATCTCCATCCCCTATCCCTGGCACGCGGAGGAGCCGCTCAAGATCGCGGTCATCTCCTCGGCCGGGGTGAAGTTCGAGAAAGAAATCAGCGTGGCCATCGAAACCCCCGAGATGGGGATGGCCTCGGTCGGCTACTTCTCCCTCATCGGCATCTACGTGGGCGTCATCCCCGTGTTTTTGGGCTTCTTGTGGAAGCCCTTCTTGGGGCGGCTTGGCCCCGGGGCCATGTCGTTCCTCATCAGCTTCACCGTGGGCGTCCTGCTCGCCCTCGGCGTGGACGTGATGGCCGAGGCCGTGGAGACGGCCGGGCGGGTGGGGAGCGCCCTGAGGGGCGGGGGGGTGGTCACCCTGGGCTTCCTGGCGGGCCTGCTCGTCCTGGGCGGGGTGGAGCAGAGCGTGCCGCGCGGCGCCCCCCTCGAAAGGAAGGACGGCGGGTTCCGGGACAAGCTGATCCTGGCCTACCTCATCTCGGTGGGCATCGGGCTCCACAACTTCGGCGAGGGGGTGGCCATCGGCTCGGCCTACGTGGTGGGCAACGTGGCGCTGGGGGCCCTCCTCATCGTGGGCTTCATGATCCACAACGTGACCGAGGGCATCGCCATCGTGGCCCCCGTGGCCCAGGGGCGCGTCGCGCTCAAGCACCTGGCCTGGATGTGCCTCCTGGCCGGCGCCCCCACCATCGCGGGCGCGGTGATCGGCGGCTTCGCCTACTACGACTCCCTCGCGGCCCTCTTCTTCGCCATCGGGGGCGGCGCCGTCTTCTACGTCGTCTACCAGATCGTGCGGGACATGGCGCGGGGGCGGGGCCTATCCCAAATCACCTGGGCCGAGATCGCGGGCCTCCTCCTGGGCGTCGGGGCGATGTACGCGACGGGGCTCCTCGTGGCCACCTGAGGCAGGGCGTAGCCGCCGTCGGCCCCATTGCTCCTCCCCCCCATGACATCCCCCCTCCCCTCCGTGTAAATTAAGGGGCGGGAAACCGCCTGTCCGAGGATGTTTCGCATGCCCCACGCACCCGACAGCCGCGGGAGGCACCCCGACGGCTTCGACAAGGCCCTGGACGTGATGGCCCGCCTCCGGGCGCCGGAGGGCTGCCCCTGGGACCGGGAGCAGGACCACAAGACCCTCAAGCCCTACTTGATCGAGGAGGCCTACGAGGTCATCGAGGCCATCGAGGCGGGCGATTCCGACAGGCTCCGCGAGGAGCTGGGGGACCTCCTGCTCCAGGTCATCTTCCACTGCCAGCTCGCGAAGGAGCGGGGGCTCTTCGACGCCTTCGAGGTGGCCGGGGCCCTGGCCGAGAAGATGATCGAGCGCCACCCCCACGTCTTCGGCGAAGGGCAGGCCAAGACGAGCGGGGAGGTGCTCCGCAACTGGGAGATCCAGAAGCGCAACGGCCGCGCCCGGAAGGGCGAGAAGGAGGGGAAGCCCTCCATCCTGGACGGGGTGCCCGCCGCGCTCCCGGCCCTGCTGCGCGCCCAGCGGCTCCAGGGTAAGGCCGCGCGCGTGGGCTTCGACTGGAAGGACGCCGGGGGCCCCGCGAAGAAGGTGGAGGAGGAGTGGGGCGAGCTCCGCCGGGCCGTCGAGGCCGGGGACGCGGAGGCCGCCGAGCGCGAGCTGGGGGATCTCCTCTTCGCCGCCGTGAACCTCGCCCGCAAGCTCCGGGTGGACGCCGAGCAGGCCGCCCAGGCCGCGGTGGGCCGCTTCGTGGCGCGCTTCCACCACATCGAGGCCGCGCTCCGCGCCCGGGGCCTCTCGCCCGAGCAGGTCCCGCTCGGGGAGCTCGACCGGCTCTGGGAGGAGGCCAAGGCGCGCGAGGCGGGGCCCTCTCCCGCCTGAGCCCCCAGGGTTAAATGGACCTCCTCTCGTCCTTCCTCCTCGCCTACTCCACCCTCTTCGCCATCGTGGACCCGATCGGCGTCGCCGCCGTCTTCGTGGCCATGACCGAGGCCAATACCCCGGCCGAGCGCCTGCGCATGGCCCGGGCGGGCTCCCTCACGGCGGGCGGGGTGCTCGCCTTCTTCGCCCTGGGCGGGCGGACCCTCTTCGAGATCATCGGGATCACCTACCCGGCCTTCCAGATCGCGGGGGGCGTCATTCTCCTCCTGGCCGCGCTGGACATGGTGCGGGGGGAGCGCGTGGCGGTGCGCACGAGCGCCGAGGAGCACCACGCCGCCGTGGCGAAGGCGGACATCGCCATCACCCCGCTGGCCGTCCCCCTCCTCGCCGGGCCCGGGGCCATCTCGGCCGTCCTGGTCCTGAGCGGGCGGGGCGGCCCGGCCCAGGGCGCGGTGGTCCTCCTGGCCATCGGGGCCATCACCCTCACCTCCTGGCTGGCCCTGCGCGGGTCCATCCGCCTCGCGCGCTTCCTCGGGACCCTGGGAGCGCGGGTGCTGGAGCGCCTCGTGGGGCTCCTCCTCACCGCCCTGGCCGTGCAGTTCATCGTGAGCGGAGTGACGGCGGCGATGGGGAGGGGATGATAAAAGGGCGCCTGAATTCCAGCCAGAATGGGTCAATTTCGCGCTTGAATTCTTTCCTGGCGAAAATCCGGCCGGGGGAACTATATTAAAAATAACCCGCTGAGGCGGGCCAAAGACTCCCGCAAGGGAGCAGGCACCGCAAGGAGGCGATAAAGCCCGCGGTGCCTCAGCCATCAACGGCCCCGGAGCCCCGGCCCCGGGGTTTTTTTGTATCTTCCCCGCCAATCCAAGACGCGCCCCCGCATGCCGTCTCTCCGGCCCGTGTGGTAGGGTAGGAGCGCCCGCAACGAGAATGAGGCTCTGCCCATGCCCCGCTTCCCCCGCAGGCCCGCGCCCCCGTCCGGAGGCGCGTCCCAGGCCGGCCTCTTCGGCGCGGGGACCTTGACCGGCATAATCGAGCACATCCGCTTTAGGGCTGGGTACTTTGTGCGCTGGCGGTTCCTTGGTGCCCTGGCCGTCCAGTTCATCGTGAACGGTATAATGTCGTTCCTGGGGAGAATATAAATGGCCTGTTATCTATGCCTTGATGAGAAAGCAACAATTAAGGGGGACTTGCGGAAAACCGTGCATTGTCGCAATTGCGGCGACTATGAAATAGGACGCGATTTAATAGAAGATATTCCAAGCAAACTGAGAACTGACCATGTACGGCGGTATCTGAGTTATAAGGTTCGACAAATGCAGGGTGGAGCGACACGGCCAATTCTTTACACGGATACGATCAACGCCTTATTAGAAAATATTTCTTATCCTCGTCCACGAGAACAAGCGGATAACTTGGTACGCTGGTTGGGCAACCAGCTTGCTCAGGTCGATCCTGCAGGATGGCAAGAAATCGGCTGGCCCGAAGGTGGTTCCCTTATAGGTGCGCTCACTAAAGATGGATTCTATCGAATACGCGACCAATTAATTCATAAGGACAAATTGGTAGAAATTGAACAAGTAGAGAAGAGAAAAATCAGCCTCACCTTTGCAGGATGGGAACGATATGAAGAAATAATGCGCGGATATACCGAAGAGCGCCTAGCTTTTATGGCTATGCCTTTTGATGTCCCGGAACTCGAAGACATGTTCAAGAATTGGCTCAAGCCTGCCGTGGACAAGACTGGGTTTGAACTTCGCGCGGTCAATGAGAAACCCAAAGCGGGACTAATTGACGACCGAATTCTAGTTGAGATTCGGCGTTCGCGTTTTCTTGTCGCCGAGGTTAGCGACAAGAATTGGAACGTATCTTGGGAGGCGGGATTTGCTGCGGGATTGGGTAAACCTGTCTTTTACCTTTGCGAGAAATCAAAATTTGAAAGTGGCAAGGGAATGTTTGATACCAGCCATCAACATACAGTTCTATGGACCGCGAACAACTTCGCAGCAGCGATGGAAGAACTCAAGGCGGCCATCCGAAATACTCTCCCGACCGAAGCCAAAATGGCGGATGGCTAACATGCCCCGCTTCCCCCGCAGGCCCGCGCCCCCGTCCGGAGGCGCGTCCCAGGCCGGCCTCTTCGGCGTGGGGACGCTCACCGGCACGATCGAGCGCGTCCGCTTCCGGGCCGAGGACACGGGCTACACCGTCCTGGTGATCGTGCCCGACGAGCTGGCCGAGTCCGTCGTGGCGGTGGGCCACCTGGGGGCGCTCCGCGAGGGGGAGCGGGTGCGCTTCGAGGGGGAGTGGAAGGATCACCCCCGCTACGGGCGTCAGTTCCAGGTGAGGGTGGCCCAGCCGCTCGCCCCGGCCACGGCCGAGGGGATCGAGAAGTTCCTCGCGGCGGGCCCGGTCAAGCACATCGGGCCCGCCCTGGCCCGGCGCATCGTGGAGCGCTTCGGGGAGCGCACGCTCGAGGTCTTCGACCAGGAGCCCCAGCGCCTGCTGGAGATCCCGGGCCTCGGCCAGAAGAAGCTGGCCGAGGCGCTCGATAGCTGGCGCAGCCACGGCGAGGCGCGGGAGGTGATGCTCTTCCTCCAGCAGAACGGCCTCTCGCTGCACCTGGCCGAGAAGATATTCCGGGCCTACGGCGCCCAGGCCATCCCCATCCTCCGCGAGAACCCCTACCGGCTCGCGACCGACATCTTCGGCGTGGGCTTCCGCACCGCCGACCGGGTGGCGCGGCAGATCGGCTTCCCGCAGGACGACCCCGCCCGCTGCGCCGCGGGGGCGCTCTACCTCCTCCAGCAGCTTTCGGAGCGCGACGGGCACGTGTTCGTCCCCTGGCGGGGGGCGGCCGAGGAGGCGGCGGGGCTCCTGGGGGTCGAGCCGGCCCGGGTGGAGGAGGCGCTGGAGTCGCTCCGGAGGCAGGGGGCGGTGGTGGTGGAGGAGGCGGCGGGGGAGCGCCGCCTCTACGCCAAGGCCCTCCACGCCTCGGAGTGCGAGGTGGCCCGGCGGCTGGCGGGCCTGCTCAAGACTCCGCGCGACGAGGCGCGGCTCGAGTCCGCCCTGCGGGGCCTGGGGGTCTCGGGCGGGAACCTCAGGGAGCGCCTCAGGCGGCTCGCCCAGCGGGCGCTGGAGGGGGGCCAGGCCACGGGGGACCAGGCCCGGGCCATCGAGGACGCCCTGGCCGAGAAGGCCCTGGTGGTGACCGGGGGCCCGGGGACGGGCAAGACCACCATCGTCAACGCGGTGACCCGGCTCTACGGCCAGCTCGGCCTCCAGGTCTTGCTCGCCGCCCCCACCGGGCGGGCGGCCAAGCGGCTGGCCGAGGTGACGGGCCACGAGGCCTCGACCATCCACCGGCTGCTCGAGTACAGCTGGACGCTCGGCGGCTTCGCCCGGAACGCCTCCCAGCCCCTCGCGGCGGACGCGGTGATCATCGACGAGGCCTCGATGCTGGACATACACCTCGCGGCGAGCCTCCTGCGCGCGGTGCCGGACATGGCCACCTTCGTCCTGGTGGGGGACGTGGACCAGCTCCCCTCTGTGGGGCCGGGGAACGTGCTCCGGGACGTGATCGAGTCGGGCGGGGTGCCGGTGGTGCGCCTCAAGGAGGTGTTCCGCCAGGCGAAGGAGAGCCTCATCGTCGAGAACGCCCACCGGGTGAACGGGGGGGAGATGCCCCTCGAGGCGCCTCCCGAGCGCGAGGGGGCGGACTTCTTCTTCATCGAGGAGGCGGACCCGGCCCGCTGCGCCGATCTCATCGTCGAGCTGTGCCGGGAGCGCATCCCCCGGCGCTTCGGCCTCGACCCCATCCAGGACATCCAGGTGCTCGCCCCCATGCAGCGGGGGGTGCTCGGGGTGCGGAGCCTGAACGAGCGGCTCCAGGAGGCGCTGAACCCGGCCGGCGGGGGGCCGCTCCTCCTCAGCGGGGGGCGCGCCTTCCGCAAGGGGGACAAGCTCATCCAGATCCGCAACAACTACGACAAGAACGTCTTCAACGGGGATATCGGGGTGGTGGAGCGGGTGGACCCGGCCGAGGGCGCGCTCTGGGCCGCCTTCGACGGGGAGATCGTCGAGTACACGGCGGGGAGCCTGGACGAGGTGGTCCACGCCTTCGCCGTGACGGTCCACAAGAGCCAGGGGAGCGAGTACCCGGCGGTGGTGGTGCCGCTGCACACCCAGCACTTCCCCATGCTCCAGCGGAACCTGGTCTACACGGCCCTCACCCGGGCGAGGCGGCTGGCGGTGTTCGTGGGGACCAAGAAGGCGCTCGCCATCGCCCTCAAGAACGCGCGCGTCAGGCGGCGCTGGAGCCGCCTGGCCGAGCGCCTGCGCTCCGCGGCGGGGCTGCCCCCGGCGGCCGCCGGGGAACCGCCCGCCGAGCCGATGCCGGACGTGGACGGGGACGAGGCGATCTGAAACGGCGTTCGAGACGCCCGAATCCGTAGGGGCGGTTCGCGAACCGCCCCTACAACGGCCTCGCCCTATTCGTCCGTGGGGGCGAGGCATGCCTCGCCCCTGCCAGATTGTGTGAGAGGCGACCGACCGGCCGCCCCTCGAAACGTGAGCCAGATGGGCTTGCGAAAGCGCGACCTACCGGAAGAAATACTCCAGCACCCGGAAGACGATCATGGTGGCCCCCGCCGCGAAGGGCAGGGTCACCACCCACGCATAGACGATGTTCCGGATGACCCGCAGGTTCAGGGCCCCCACGCCGCGCGCCATGCCCACCCCGATGACCGCCCCCACGATGGTGTGGGAGGTCGAGATGGGCAGCCCGAGTTGGGAGGCGACGAGGACGGTGGCCGCCGCCCCGAACTGGGCGGCGAAGCCGTTCTGGGGGTTGATCTCGGTGATCTTCCCCCCGATGGTGGCGATGACCTTCCGGCCGTAGACGGCGAGCCCCGCGACGATGCCCACCCCGCCCAGTCCCAGCACCCACCAGGGGACCTCCACCTTGGCCGTGGGCACCGTGCCCGAGCGGTAGATGTCCAGGACGGCGGCCATCGGCCCCACGGCGTTCCCCACGTCGTTCGCGCCGTGGGCGAAGGCGACGTAGCCCGCCGTGGCGACCATCAGGAAGCCGAAGAAGCGGTTCGTGAGCTCCTTCCCCTGCGGCCGGCCCTCCGCCCCCAGCCAGGAGCGGGTGACGAGGGCGACGAGCCCCCCGAGGAGGACGCCCAGGAGCAGCACGCTCCAGAAGGTCACCGGGAGCTTCAGGTTCTTCATGCCCTTGAAGACGAAGGACTGGAGCAGCACCACCACCACGATGAAGAGGATGAGCGGAGCGTAGCGCCTTGTGGCATCGTCCCGGTCGCGCACGGCCAGGATCTTGTCGCGGATAAAGCCGTAGATCCAATAGCTCAGCAGCCCGCCCGCAAGGGGCGAGACGAACCAGCTCGCCACGATCTTGGCGAGGTTCCAGAGGTAGAGGCCATCCATCCCCCGGGCGACCAGCCCGAAGCCCACCACCGAGCCGACGATGGAGTGGGTGGTCGAGACGGGGAGGCCCAGCATCGTGGCGGCGTGCAGCCAGAAGGCGGAGCCCAGGAGGGCCGCCGACATCCCCAGCATGAACTCGAGCGGCTGCCCTCGGAAGAGGGCCGGCTTCACGATGCCCTGGTGGATGGTGGAGGTGACGTGCTCGCCCACGAGGACGGCGCCCAGGAACTCGGCCACGCCGGCGATGACAAGAGCCGCGCCCAGGGAGAGCGCCCCGCTCCCCACGGGGGCCCCCATGGCGTTCGCCACGTCGTTCGCGCCGATGGCCCACGCCATGTAGAAGGCGAAGACGCAGGTCAGGATGAGCAGCGTGAAGGGCAAGGCCATGCCGCTTAATC